>JAIEQO010000320.1 GCA_019747655.1 Gemmataceae bacterium
ACGTCGGCGACGAGCTTGGCCGTGATCGGCACCCGGCCGGTGTCCTTGCGGTCCTGCCGGGCGTACCCGTAGTACGGGATGACGGCGGTGATCCGGGCCGGGCTGGCCCGCTTGAAGGCGTCCAGGATGACCAGCAGCTCCATCAACGTCTCGTTGACCGGCGGGCAGGTCGGCTGGACCACGAACACGTCCCGGCCGCGAACGTCCTCGTCGATCCGGACGCTGGTCTCGCCGTCCGGGAAGTTCCCCAGGTTGATGTTCCCGAGGGCCGTCCCGAGGTGCCGGGCGATGGTCTCGGCGAGCGGCCGGTTGGCCCGCCCGCTGAAGATCTTCAGCTTGTGACTGCCGCCGTTCCCGACCACGCCCGCCCCCCGGTTCTTTGTCGGCTCGACGGGGCCATTATGTGGCCCGGATGAAGCCGCCGCAACCTTCGGAAATGACGAATGACCCACCAATGACCCACCAACGACGAAGGGAAGAACTTGGGGACCGAAGCCCGATCGGGTCTTATCCTTCGTCATTGGTGGGTCATTCGTCCTTCGTCATTCGACCCCGGGGTCGCCCATGCCCGACATCTCGGATGAGGTCCGCGCGCACTTGGCCCTCGCCCTGGTCCCCGGGCTGGGGCCGAAGACGACGGCGGCCCTCCTGGCCGCGTTCGGGTCGCCGGCCGCCGCCCTGACGGCCACCGCCGCCCGGCTCCGGGAGCTGCCGCACGTCGGCGACAAGACCGCCGCCGACCTGGCCGCCGGGCTGCGGGCGGTGGACGTGGACGCCGAGGTGCGGCTGATGGACCGGTTCGGGGTGCGGGCGGTGCCGGCCGGGTTCCCGGGCTACCCGCCGCCGCTGACCGGGCTGTCCGACCCGCCGCCGCTGCTCTACTTCCGCGGCGAGTGGACCGACGCCGACCTCACCGCCGTCGGGGTAGTCGGGACGCGGCGGTGTACCCCCTACGGCCGGCGGGTGACGGAGCAGATCTGCCGCGGCCTGGTCCGGGCCGGGGTGACGGTGGTGTCGGGCCTGGCCCGGGGCATCGACGGGATCGCCCACCGGGCGGCCCTGGAGGCCGGCGGGCGGACGCTCGCGGTCGTCGCCGGCGGGCTGGCCTCGACCTACCCGCCGGAGCACGCCGGGCTGGCCGACGCGGTCGCGGCGAGCGGGGCGGTGCTGACCGAGTTCCCGATGACGGCCGACCCGCTGCCCGGCAGCTTCCACGCCCGGAACCGGATCATCAGCGGGCTGTCTCGGGGCGTGGTGGTGGTCGAGGCGGACGTCCGGAGCGGGGCGCTCATCACCGCCCGGCACGCCCTGGAGCAGGGGCGGGAGGTGTTCGCCGTCCCGGGGCCGACCGACAGCCCGGCCAGCGCCGGCTGCCTGGAGCTGATCCGGGCCGGGGCCCGGCTGGTCCGGTCGGCCGACGACATCCTGGACGACCTGAAGGGGATTTCGACGGCGGACTATGCCGGGGCGACGAGGAAGGACCCCACCCCCCGGCCCCCTCCCCCGCTGGGGGAGGGGGAGAAAGATACGCCCGACCTCTTCTCCCCTACCCTCGGAGGGCAGGGGGAGGGATTGTCTTCGTCTTCCTCCCCCTCCCCCCGCGGGGGAGGGGGCCGGGGGGTGGGGTCTTCTTCCGACTCCCCCTCCCCCCGCGGGGGAGGGGGCCGGGGGGAGGGGTCTCTGCCGCCCGCACCGCCCTCTGACCTGAACCCTGCCCAACAAAAGGTGTGGGACCTGCTGGCGTCCCGGCGGCAGGCCGACGAGCTGACCCGGGAGACGGGCTTGCCGCCGGGCGAGCTGTTCCTGGTGCTGATGCAGCTCCAGCAGAAGCGGCTGGTCCGCCAGCTCCCGGGGAACGCCTACGAGCGGGCGTGACGGGCAGTGGTCTCGTAGGGTGGGACGAGCCGGCCCCCGGCCGGCGATGTCCCACGACGATCCTCCCCGCGGGACATCACGGTCCGCGGCGACACACCACCCCAACACACGGGCCCGGGGAGAAAATCACGGCGGCCCACTTGACAGGGCTGGTATGACGGGTACGATCGGTGCTGTTCGCTCAACTCTCTCCCGTCTGCGTTCGCACCTCGACGCAGGAGGCCAGTATGTGGCAGTTCTGGTTCGAACAGTGCCCCCCCCGTCAGAACGACGACCGGGTGCGCGTCGCCCTCCGCTGTGAGGCCCTGGAAGACCGCTGTACGCCCGCCACGTTCACGGTCAACACGGAGCTGGAGGACAACAACCCCAACGACGCGGTCGTCTCCCTCCGCGAGGCGATCGTCAAGGCCAACGGGACCGATTTCGTGCCGGGTGGGCCCGTGCAGCACCGGATCGAGTTCGCCGCCGGGGTGAGCGGCAAGATTATCAGCCTGACGGCCGGCCAGATCGAGATCCAGAAGAGCATGTACGTCGCCGGGCCCGGCGCGGGCCAGCTCACGGTCCAGCGAGGGGCGGGGATGCCGGACAACCGTCTCTTCTACGTCCGCAGCAACACGGTGACGAGCATCGTCGGGCTGACCCTCCGCGACGGCCGGTCGCCGGCCAACCCGCCGAACAACGGGCCGATCGGCGGGGGCGCCATCCTGTCCGAGGGGGCGCTCACCGTGACCTCGTGCGTGATCAGCTACAACACGTCGGTCCAGGGGATGTCCGGGAGCCGCGGCGGGGGCATCCGGGCCACCGCCGGGTCGCTCGACATCAACAGCTCCACCATCTCCTACAACATCGCGCAGTACGGCGGGGGCATCTGGGCCAACGTCCCGGTCCGGGTCACGGGCGGCTCGATCGACAACAACACCGGCGGCCAGAGCGGCGGCGGGTTGTACCAGAGCGGCTCCACCGCCACCTTCGACGGCGTCGGCGTCTCCAAGAACAGCGCCCTGGACGGGGCCGGGGTCTGGTCGGACGGGGCGGCCCTGAAGCTGACCGGCGGCAGCAAGCTGTTCGCCAACCAGACGGCGGGCAAGGGGGGCGGGGTGTACGTGAACGGCGGCTCGATCGAGTACGCCGGGGTCACGATCGGGGACAACACGGCGTCGGTGGGGGACGGCGTGTACCTCAAGGGGGCCAAGATCGGGAACAACGTCGTCTGGAACAACGACGTGGAGGCCTCCTGACCCCCGCCCGTCCGGCGCGCCCCGGCCGCCGTGGGCCGGGGCGGCCCAACCCCAGGCCACCCGGGACACCCACCGTGTTACACACCCCCCGCGCCGCCGGCGCGCTCCTCGCCACCCTCCTCTGCGCCGTCGCCGCCGTCCCCGCCCCGGTCGCCCCGCCGCCCCGGGTCGGCCCGCTGGCCGCCGCCAAGCGGTTCGCCGACAAGGGCATGGTCGACCGGTTCGTCGCCACCAGCGCCGGGTGGGACCGGCCGGCCGACGACCCCCGGGTCTGGCAGCCGGTCCTCGACCTGGCCCAGGCGGTCGCCGACCGGACCGGGTACGGCTACTGGGGCGACGGCAAGGGCATCTACTTCCCCTTCGGCACCGTCGAGACGTACCGGGCGATGACGACCCCGAGCTTCTACCGCACCGACCGCCCCCACCGGCAGCGGGACCGAAACGACCTCGGGGAGAAACAACCGTTCTGGCCGGAGGGCGTCATCGCCACGGAACTGACCTCGCCGGTTTCGATGTGGGGCACCGCGGCGGTCGTCCGCGGGCCGGTCCGGGTGGGCCACGCGGCCGGGGTGTCGATCGTCCTGGCCAACGGCGATGTCACGATCGGCGACTACTGCGGCAGCACGATGGTCTTGGTCGCCGACGGGGACGTGGACATCGGCGACCGGTTCCTGGACGCCCTGGTCGTCGCCCGGGGGAACGTCCGGGTCCGGAACTTCGTGCGGGGCGGGGTGCTGGTGGCCGGCGGGCGGGTGACGGTCGACAAGCCGTTCCAGAACGAGCCCGAGGAGGGCCGGGCCGTGATCCGGGAGAACGACCCGAACCCGTTCGGGTGGGTGAGCTGGTTCGAACTGGCCCAGGCCGGGGTGGCGGCGGAGACGGCCGACGGCGGGGTGGCCGTCACCAAGGTGGCCGACGGCAAGCCGTTCGCCGCCGCCGGGGTCCGCAAGGGCGACCTGGTGGTCAAGGTCGGGGACCACCCGGTCGGCACCCCGGAGGAGTTCCGCCGCCGGGTCCGGGACGCCCACGCCCTGACCGCCGAGGCGACAATCCACCTCCGCCGGGACGGCCAGGCCCTCACGGTCCGCGTCCCCCTGCCGCACTGACCGGCCCCGGTCGCCCGAAGTGGGGCACGTCCGCCACCGACCTTCGCGCCGGGCGGGCCGGCGCGGTAGGCTCGTCCGTCATGACCGACCACGCGGCCCTCGTCCGGGCGGTTTGCGCCGGCCCGGACGACGACACCCCCCGGCTCGTCTTCGCCGACCTGTTGGAGGACGAGGGGGACCACCCCCGGGCCCACTTCGTCCGCACCCAGGTGGCCCTCGCCCGGGTCCCGGAGTGGGACCCGCTGTGGGCCAAGTGCCGG
>JAIEQO010000537.1 GCA_019747655.1 Gemmataceae bacterium
GGCCGGCTCGCGGCCGCGGCCCTGGGCTTGCTGGCCTGGGCCGCCGGCCCGGCCGCCGCCCAGCCGAACGCCGTCCCGGACGACGGCCTGTTGGTCGCCGTCCGCAGCCCGATCACCTCCGAGGTGGTCAGCGGGATCAAGAGCCAGGTGTCCCCCCGGCTGACCAACCCGGCCCGCCCGGTCCGCGCGGTGGTGTTCGACTTCACCCCCGGCGGGAAGGACGTGTCGAACAGCGACGCCTACGCCTGCGCGTCACTGGCCGACTTCATCGGCGACCTGCGGGCGACCACCAACACCGTCGCCTTCGTCCACGCCAAGGCCACCGGCCACACCGTCCTCCCCATCCTGGCGTGTAAAGAACTGGTGATGGGCCGGGGGGCGAGCCTCGGCGAGGTGGCCGACGGGGCCCCGCTCGACGACCGGAAGCGGGCCCTGTACCAGTCGGTCGCGGCCGACCGGCGGGGGCTGTTCCCGGCGATCCAGAAGATGTGGGACAAGGACGTGGACCTGGCCCAGGGGCTGTCGGCCCAGGACCGCAAGACGGTGGTGTTCGTCAACCGGGCCAACAAGGACGACCTGGCCAGGGTCACGAACGTCACCCCGGTCCCGGGCGGGGAGCCCGGCCGGGTCGCCCTCTACCCGGCCGACCAGGCGGTCAAGCTCGGGCTGGCCCGGGCCGCCGCCGACACGAAGGAGGAAGTCGCGGAACTCCTCAACGTCCGGCTGGCCGGGGAGGACCCGCTCGCCGGGCGGGCCCCGGACGCCTACCGGTACACCCTGACCGGGGACGTGGACGGGTCGATGCGGGAGGCCGTCGGCCGGGTCCTCAAGGACATCCGCAAGAAGAAGGGGAACGTCCTCGTCCTGACCATCGACTGCGGCGGCGGGAACCTGGAGGCGGCCCGGGGACTGGCCGACGACCTGCTCGCCGCCCAGACCGGGGACGAGCCGGTCAAGGTCATCGGGTTCGTCCCGGACGCCGCCCCGGACGCGGCCGCGTTCGTCGCCCTCGGGTGTACCGAGCTGGTGATGAGCCGGCGGAAGGACGCCCGGGAGGACGAGCCGGCCGAGGCCACCCTCGGCGACTTCTCCGGCTACCTGAAGGCGGCCAAGCCGGGGGCGGCCGACGCCCACCGCAAGAGCCTGAAGGAGCTGGCCGAGAAGCGGGGCATCCCCGGCCTCCTGATCGACGGGCTGTTCGACCGGGACCTGGTGATCGTCCAGGCGAAGGCGGCCCGGAGCCCGGCCCGGCGGCTGATGACCCCGGCCGAGGTGGCGGCGTCGAACGGCGAGTGGGTGGAGGGGCCCCAGGTCAAGCCGAAGGGGCAACTCCTGAAGCTGACGGCGAGTCTGGCGGAGCAGTTGGGGGTGGCCCGGCACGCGGTCGACACCCGCGACCCGGCGGCGGCCTACGCCCTGTACGGGCTCGACCCGGCCCGGGTCCGGGAGGTGACGCCCGGGTGGGTCGACCGGTTCGCCGAGTTCCTCCGGCTGCCGGTGGTCACGGTCCTGCTGGTGGTGATCGGGTTCACCGGGCTGATCCTGGAGCTGAAGGTGCCGGGGCTGACGGCCCCGGGGATCGTCGCCGCCCTCTGCTTCATCCTGGTGTTCTGGTCGCAGTCGCGGTTCAGCGGCGAGATGTTCGCCCTGGCCCTGCTGTTGTTCCTGCTCGGGCTGGTGCTGGTCGGGCTGGAGATCTTCGTCCTCCCCGGGTTCGGGGCCCCGGGCATCTTCGGGGTCCTGTGCATGCTCGGCGGGCTCGGGCTGGTGACGTTCGAGCGGGTCCCGGAGACGGCCGGCGAGTGGGGCACCCTCGGGGTGCGGATGTCCACCTACATGTTCGGGATGATCGGGGCGTTCCTGCTGGCGTTCGCCATCGCCCGGTTCCTGCCGAAGGTGCCGTACGCCAACCGGCTGATGCTGGCCCCGCCGGACGACCCGGGCCCGGCCGAGGGCGGGGTGCTCGGGGCGGCGGCCGCGGCCGGGCTGCTGGGGGCGATCGGGACGGCCAACACGCCGCTCCGGCCGGCCGGGGTGGCCCGGTTCGCCGACGAGTTCCGGGACGTGATGTCCGACGGCGGGTTCATCCCGGCCGGGGCCCGGGTCCAGGTGATCGCCGTCGAGGGGGCGAAGATCGTCGTCAAAGAGGTGTGAGTAGCTAGTGTGAGTGTGAGTGAAGACCGGGGCGGCCGGTTCGATTTCGTCCTCACACTAGCCACCCTCACTCACACCTTGGTTCTCGCATGGACTACCTGGCCATCGCCCTGATCCTGATCGGCGTCGGGGTGGCCCTGCTGGCGGCCGAGATCGTCCTGCCGACCGGCGGGGTGCTGGTCGTCGGGGCGTTGTTGTTCTTCGGCCTCGGGGTGGGTACGATCCTCTACTACGGCACCACCGTCGAGGCGGTGGTCGCCCTGGCCGGGCTGGCCGTCGGGCTGCCGGCCGCCGGGTACGCGGCGGTGGCGGCGTGGCGGCGGATGTCGCTGGGCAGCGCCCTGGACGCCGGCGACCCGGACGCGACGGCCGCCGACCTGCCGCAGATCGCCGGGCTGGACGAGCTGAAGGGCCGGGTCGGTAAGACGGTCTCCCCGCTGCGGCCGGGCGGGGCGGTCGACTTCGAGGGCCGGCGGGTCGACGCCCTGACCGAGGGGATGATGGTCGACGCCGGGGTGTGGGTCCGGTGCGTGGCGGTCAAGGGCGGGCGGGTGATCGTCCGTCAGCTCGAAGGGCCGGCCGACCTCGACCTGAATGCCCCGGGCCCGGCCCGCGACCCGCTCGACGACCTGGACCTGGACGTGGGGCGGTAGCCACAGGTCCGTCGGATACACGGGCGGCGTCTGGGAGGGCGTGACGGCAGGCGGGATCGCTCGGTCTGCGTCGGAAACGCAGACTGGCTGGCAGGTTGGGTCGAAACCCGGGACCGAGCGAGGCGGCTTGACTGCGGAAAATGATCCGGTCGGATGGCCGAAATCCCTTATGTGGTAAGTGGTTGGGTCGGCCGGTGGCCGGTGACAAGAAAAGACCCCCGGGGGGTTAGGCTTCGGTCCCGAATCCACCATCGAGTAACCGGGGCTCACGCCCCCGCTCGCCAAGAAAAAGGAACACCCGTGACCTCGCCTCTCGGCCTCGCCTTGTTCGCCCAGGACAAGGGCACCAAACTGGACAGCACCGACTGGGTGTTCATCGTCGTCGGGCTGATCGCCGCCCTGCTGTTCCTGGTCTTCGTGTTCGTCTTCTTCTCGTTCATCCGGCTGTGGATCCAGGCGCTGTTGACCAAGGCCGACATCGGGATCGGCAGCCTGATCGGGATGAAGCTGCGGAACGTCGACTACGCGATGATCGTCCGCCAGAAGATCGCCCTGGTCCAGGCCGGGGTGAAGGTGTCGACCGGGGACCTGGAGAGCCACTTCCTGGCCCGCGGGAACGTGCCGAAGACGGCCACCGCGGTGATCGCCGCCCACAAGGCCGGGCTGGAGCTGCCGTGGCGGACGGCCGCGGCCATCGACCTGGCCGGCCGGGACGTGTTGGAAGCCGTCCGGACCAGCGTTTACCCGAAGGTGATCGACTGCCCGGACCCGGCCAAGGGGAAGCAGTTCCTCGACGCCGTTTGCCGCAGCGGCATCCAACTCCTGGCCAAGGCCCGGGTGACGGTCCGGACGAAGCTGGAGCGGCTGGTCGGCGGGGCGACCGAGGAGACGATCATCGCCCGGGTCGGCGAGGGCATCGTGAAGGCCATCGGGTCGGCCCACGACCACAAGGAGGTGCTGGCCAACCCGGGGCTGATCTCGCAGACGGTGCTGCACAACGCCCTGGACGCCCAGACGGCGTTCGAGATCGTGTCGATCGACATCGCCCACATCGAGGTCGGGGAGAACATCGGGGCCAAGCTCCAGGCCGACCAGGCGGCGGCCGACCTGCGGGTGGCCCAGGCCGAGGCCGAGAAGCGGGCCGCCATGGCCCGGGCCCTGGAGCAGGAGATGCGGGCCAAGGTCGAGGAGAACCGGGCCAAGGTGGTCGAGGCCGAGGCCCAGATCCCGCAGGCGATGGCCGAGTCGTTCCGCAGCGGCCACCTCGGGGTGATGGACTTCTACAACATGAAGAACGTCCAGTCCGACACCTCGATGCGGAACAACATCGCGGCCATGACCGGCGGGACCGAGAACCAGGCCGGGCGGGGCTGACCCAGGCCCACCCGCAGCAACGGGTGGGCGTGTTCCTCCGGAGTCCACCCGATGCCCGGCGGCCTGATCGCGCTCGTCGTCATCATCGTCGTCATCTCGGCGGTGGTCGGGCTGATCGCCCAGTTCCTGAACAAGCTGAACGAGATGAACGCCCCGCCGGCCCGGCGGCCGAACGGGGCCGGGCGGCCCAACCCGCTGCCGGCCCGGCCGCCGTCGGCCGACAAGGACATGGACCGGTTCCTGGCCGAGATCGACCGGCTCCGGCGGCGGTCGACCGAGGCCGCCAACCCGTCGGCCGCC
>JAIEQO010000464.1 GCA_019747655.1 Gemmataceae bacterium
AGGGCGACCCCGGCCGCCCCCGCCGCCACCCACAGGCTGCGGACGAGGGCGCCGGTCCAGCGGCGGTCGTCGGCGAACGCCGCGTACCAGCGGACCGACCACCGGCTCGTCGGCGGGGTCAGGAACGGGTCGGGCGAGAACGACACCCAGACGGCAAAGCCGAGGGGGGCGAGCAGTAGGGCGAGGCCGAGCCAGCCGAAGAGGCGGGTCATCGGCCACCCCCGAGCCGGCGGGCGGCGACGGCGAATGCGGCCCCGAGGCCGGCGGCGGAGAGGGTGAGTACGACCGCCCCGGCCGCCGCCCGCGGCCAGTTTTGGCGGTCGAACGCTTGGCGGTGGACATCGACGGCCAGGGTTTGATCGGCCGGGTTGGCCAACAGCATCGGCCCGAGGAAGGCCCCGACGCCCCACATCAGCCCGAGCTGCCCGGCCAGGACCAGCCCCGGGACCGTCAGCGGCAGCGTCACGCGCCGGAACGCCTGCCACCGGCCGGCCCCGAGCCCCCGGGCCGCCGCCTCCCAGGCCGGGTCGATCCGCCCGAGCTGGATGAGCAAGACGAGTACGGCATACGGTAGGACGAGGTAAACCTCGCCGAGGAGCGCGGCGAACACCGACCGCGACAGTGTGACCGGCTCGGGGACGACGCCGAGGGCGACCAGGGCGCGGCTGACCGGACCGGCCGCGCTCAGGAGCTGTTGCAGGCCGAACATGACGACGAGGGCGCTGGCCAGCTTCGGCAGGATCACCGCCGCGACCGCGATCCGCTTCGCCGTCGGGCCGAGCGACCGTACGAACAGGGCGAGCGGGTAGCCGACGCCGACCGACGCGGCCGCGACGGCGGCCCCGAACGCGGCCGTGAAGCCCAGCAGCCGCAGCCCGGCCGGGTCGGCGACGGCCACGAAGTTGTCGAGCGTCCACGTACCGGGGGTGAAGAACCCGCGGCCATCGGCCGGCTCGTACAGGCTGACCCTCACGAGCAGCACGAGCGGGCCGAGGAGCAGCCCGGCGACCAGCAGCCCGGCGGGCGAGGCGAGAAGGTAGGGCGTCGTGCGGGTCACGTCGGGTACGCCTCGGGGATCGTCCAGACGGCCGCCTCCGGGATGCCGACGTCGAGGCGGGACGCGGCGGCGAGGTCGGCCCCGCGGACCACCGCCCGCAACGGCGGCCGCCCCGGATGTTCCAGCTCGACCCGGGTGACGGCCCCGAGGTACGCACGACCCCGGACGCTGGCCGTCCACCCCCAGCGGCAAAAGATGGCGTCCGGGCCGATCACCAGCCGCTCCGGCCGGACCATCACCGTGCCGGTCCGGTTCAGGGCCGCCCCGTCGATCAGGTTGGCGTCCCCTAACGCCCGGGCCACGAACGGCGTCCGCGGGCGGTCATACACCTCGGCCGGCGGGCCGACCTGAAGAAGCCGGCCGGCGTGCATCACCCCGATCAGGTCGGAGGAGGCCAGCGCCTCCTCCGGGTCGTGTGTGACCATCACCGTCGTGACGCCCGCCTCGGGCTGGAGCTGCAGAATCGCGCCGCGGAGTTGCTCGCGGAGCAGGCGGTCGAGGTTGGCGAACGGCTCGTCGAGCAGAAGCACGTCGGGCTTGATGACGAGCGCCCGGGCGAGTGCCACCCGCTGCTGCTGCCCGCCGGACAGGGCCGCCGGCTTGCGGTCCCGCTCGGCCGGGGTCAGGCCGGCCCGGTCGAGCAGGGCGTCGGCCCGGTCGAGGCAGGTTCGATACGGCATCCCCCGGACTTCGAGGCCGAAGCTGACGTTCCGCCGGGCCGACAGGTGCGGGAACAGGGCGTAGCTCTGGAACACCGTCCCCGCGTTCCGCCGCTCCGGCGGCCAGCCCGTCACGTCCCGGCCGAGCAGCCGCACCCGCCCGGCCGCCGGGGTCAGGTAGCCGCCGATCAGCTTCAGCAGGGTGGTCTTCCCACACCCGGACGGGCCGAGCAGGGTGAGGAACCGGCCCTCCGGCACGCGGAACGACACGTCCCGGACGGCCCGGGTCGGGCCGTACCCGAAGGTGAGCCCGTCGACCTCGCAGCCCGGGAGGTCCTTAACCCCGGCGGAGGACGGTCCGGTCCCACTCGTCGGCGATGTGTCGGCCGTGTTCGGCATACAGGTCGTAAGGGTAATATTTCAGCCCGGCGAACTGCTCCGGGGTGTGCGGGTAGAGCTGCTTCCAGAACGGGTCGTCGCCGGCCATCTTCGCGGCGACCGCCGGCACCGCCGTGGCCGACCCCTTGCGGGCGAGTCCGAGCTGAACCTCGTCCGAGAAGAGCAGGTCGATGGCCTTCTCGGCCAGCCCCTTCCGCGGCGACCCGGCCGGGACCGCCCAAAAGACCTGGACGAACGCCCGGTCGGCCGGCGGGACGGCGGCCCCGAGGTCCGGCTTGTCCCGCAGGGCCGGGATGTACTCCGGGCTGTGCATGTTCCCGGCCGCGATGTCGCCGTTGGCCAGGGCCAGGATCATGTCGGTCGAGGTCTTCCACCATACCTTGACCCGGTCGCGGTGGTCGCGGGCGAACCGCAGGCACCCGCTGAGGTCCGTCCGCAACAGGTCGTGGACGGTCCCCGGCTTTCCCTCGGCGTCCGCCCGGGCACAGGCAAGCGTGTACAGCGACATGTAGTAGTGCTCGTACAGCCCGAGCTTGCCGGATAATTCCGACCGGAGGAGGTCGGACCAGCGGGCGGGCTCGGCCCCGGCGAGCTTGCGGTTGAACCCGAGGGTCATCACCGAGTCGGGGTATGTGATGCCGTACCGGTCCGTGTAGACCCAGTGGTCAAGGGCCTGGGGGACGAGGTTCTTGTGGTTCGGGATGTTGGCCAGGTTCAGTTGGGCGAACAATCCGTCCCGGGCGGCCGGGAACCCCTCGGTGGCGTCCGACACCATCAGGTCGTAGGGCGGGTCGTCCTTCGGTGCGAGCTTGACCTTGGCCGGGGCGCCCCACCAGCCGGGGAAGAGCGTGACCGTCGCCCCGGTCGCGGCCTCGAACGCCGGGACGAACGCCTCCCGCAGGGCCGCCTCGTGTCCGCCGGCGTAGCAGAAGACGCGGAGTTCCTGGCCGGCGTGGGGGCCGGAGCCGGAGCGCGACCCGCACCCGGTCAGCAGCGCGGCGCCGGCGCTACCGAGGAACTGTCGGCGGGTCGGACGCATCGGGTTTCCCGGTCGGTTGACGGAAGGCGGCGACCGCGGACGCGACCCGGGCGGCGGTCGTCAGCCAGCACAGCCCGCCGAACACCCAGGCGAGGACTGCGAACGAGTCCGGGAACAGGCAGAACAGGACGAAGAAGGCGACCGTCTCCGTCCCCTCCATCAGCCCGGCCGCGTAGTAGAACCCCTTCCGCCCGCGTCGTTGGGTCGTCAGGCCCCGCTTGGCGGCGATCACGGCATACGCCAGGAACGACCCGCCGGTGCCGATGAAGCTCCAGATCAGGAAGGCTGCGGGGAGGGCGACCTCCGGCCGGCCGGCCGCGAACCCGAACGGCACCCCCGAGTAGAAGACCAGGTCGAGGACGATGTCCAGGTAGCCGCCGGCGTCGGTCGCCTCGGTCCGCCGGGCCACGGCCCCGTCGAGGCCGTCGGCCAGCCGGTTGAGCAGGATCAGCCCGAGGGCCAGCCCGTACTCCCGGAACGCCAGCGCCGCACACCCGCCCATCCCGACCACGAAGCCCCCGACCGTGACGGCGTCGGCCCCGAGCCCGAGTCGGGCCAGCCCCGCGGCCAGCCGGTCGAGCGGCGGGTCGATCAGCCGGCGGGCGAGCGGGTCGAGCATTGGGGATATGAGTTTTGACAGGATAACAGGATGGAACAGGATCAGGAAATGAATTCTAAATCCTGCTCATCCTGTTATCCTGTCAAAACTCTTTCTGATCTCTCACATCCGCGCGATCGGCTCGTCGGCGAGGCCGTTGCGGGTCCGCCGGTCGAGCTGGTCGGCGTACACCCGGGTCCGGTCGACGAAGAACATCCCGCCCTTGCCGCCGCGGAGCCGGATCCGCCAGTAGGTCGCCCAGGCCAGCAGCTTCTCCGGCCAGCGGGCGTACCGGCGGCCGCCGCCAAAATCGCCCCGGAAATACTTCCGCCGCTCGACCGCCGGGCGGACGACCTCCGCGAGCCCGCCCGTCCGCTTCAGGGCGTATACGTCGGCGATCCACCGGCCGGTGATGAGGTTGGCCGCCGCGAACGGGGCCGCGTTCCCCCACAGCACCCGCCCCCGCGGGCCGTTGGCGTTGCAGAACCACGGGAACAGCGTCCGCACCGCGCAGACGAAGTAGGCGTACTCGCGGGGGTGGTAGTTCCGGGTCCGGAACGCCATCAGGACCTCGCGGCCCTCGGCCCGGACGAACCGCCGCAGCTCGGCCCGGAACCGGCGGTCGGTCAGGTGGGCCAGGGCGTCGGCGAAGTCGGTGAACACCAGCCAGCCGCTGTTGTAGTGGCTGGTCCCGTGGATGTAGTTGATGCCGTGCGGCATCCGCCGGCGGGGCCCGAC
>JAIEQO010000500.1 GCA_019747655.1 Gemmataceae bacterium
CCGACCCACCCGAGCAGGCCCCGGGTGTTCAGGGATTGCGACTCGTCCACGGCGTCCCCCGGGTTGCGGGTCGACCGGCCGGGGCCAGTATACCCGCTACCCGGGGGCCGGGGCAGCCCGCGGCACTACTCCCAGCCCCGCCCGACGACGTAGTCGAGGCCGGCCCCGCCGTCCATCGCGTCCCAGTAGAGCTGGCCGTCGAGGAAGTCGTTCCCGTCGCCGCCGTCCATCCGGTCGATGTCGACCACCCCGGTCAGCATCCAGGTCTGCAGCGAGCCGTACCGGCCCAGCAGGACGTCGTCCCCCCGCTCGCCGTACAGGGTGTCGTTCCCGGCACCGCCGTCCAGGGTATCGTTGTCGTTGCCCCCGTAGAGGAGGTCGTTCCCGGCCCCGCCCCGCATCAGGTCGTTCCCGGCACCGCCGTACAGGATGTCGGTCCCGGCCCCGCCGTCCACGGAGTCGTTCCCGTCGTCCCCCCCGAGCGAGTCGTTGCCGACCTGGCCGTACAGGGCGTCGTCGCCCGCCCCGCCGCGGAGTACGTCGGCGTCGGTCTCGCGGCGGGCCAGCACCCCCGTATCCGCCTCCCCGTCCCGGCCCCACAGGGTGTCGTTCCCGGCCCCCCCGTCCAGCCAGTCGTTGCCGGTGTTGCCGACCAGCGTGTCGGCCCCGTCCCGCGCTTCCACGTCGTCGTTCCCGGCCCCGCCGAACACCAGGTCGGGGCCGGACCCGCCGCGGACCGTGTCGTTCCCGGACCCGCCGGCCACGGTCGCCGGGGTGGGCACGGCGGCCTCCAGGTGAACCCAGTCGGCCCCGTCCCCGGCGTCCACCGAGACCACCCCGAGGAGCCCGAGGTTGGGGTTCGGAACCGACCACCCGGCCGTGTTCCGCTGGACCGGAGCCCGGCTCATGTAAAAGCGGTCGTCCCCGCCGCCCAGGCTGACCCGGACCGACCGGACCAGGCCGACCGGCACCCAGACCCCCGACGGGAGGCCGTTGTAGGTGAACCGGGACACCCCCCGGAGGTCGAAGTTGGCCCCGACGGTGGCCGGCTCCACGAGGGAGACCGAGTCGGCCGCCCCGTCCCCGGTGATGGTCAGCAGGCCGGTGGCGGTGACCAGGTCGGCGGTCACGGCCGGCAGGTCCCGGCGGTCGAGGGCTTCGAGCCCCAGCCGCGTGCGGGTCTTGGCGGTGACGGCGGCGGTCGGCGCACGGAACAGTCGGCCCGGGAAGCGGGTCATGGTCGTCTCGGGTTCGGGTGGCGGGCGGGGGTGGGCCGAGCGGCCCCCCTTCCTCCAGCGGGAGCCGGCCCCGGAACACGACACGGAATCCGGAAAAAATGTCGGCCGCCCCGGTCAGCCCGGCCCGGCCCCGGCCCGGAGCCGCTCCGTCGCCCCCTCCAGCCACCGCTGGACGGTCCGGACGGACACCCCGAACAGGTCGGCGATTTGCCGCTGGGTCCAGCCGTGGTAGTAGGTCAGCCCGACGGCCTCCCGCTCCTCGGCCGGCAGCCGCTCGACGGCGGCGTGGAACCAGGCCAGCCGGTCCAGGTCGCCGGGGTCCGGGGCCGGCGGCTCATACCCGTCGTCCCCCAGCCCGGTGGCGGTCGCCCCGGCCGGGCCGACGGCCCGCTCGGTCAGGTCGAGGAGCTCCCGGCGGACGAGCTGGTTGGCCAGGGCGTAGAAGTGGCGGGTGGACTCCGGCCGGACGGTCCGGAGGGCGGCCAGCAGGCGGATGAGGGCGTTCTGGATCACGTCGTCGGCGTCGGCCACCCGGCCGGCCCGTGGGAACTTCCGGAGCATCCCCCGGGCCTGCCGGCCGACCGTGTGGACGATCTTGCGGAGGACCGGCTCGGCCTCGTCCGGCCGGCCGTCCCGCAGCTCGGCCACCCAGTAGTGCAGCTCGTTGGTCCGCAGGTCGCTCGGGTCGGGCATCGGGGCGGCTCGGGGGCGGGCGACGCCCCGAGTGTACCCGCCCGGCGGCCGAAGGCAACCCGCCGGCCCCTACGGCACCACCTCGTCGGACTGCTGCTTCTGCCGCTCCGCGCGGCCGCGCCCCGTGCCGGTCCGGTCGGCGTCCTGCGGGGGGGCCTTCTCGTCGTTCTTCCCGTCGTCGGCCGGGGGGAGGGCGTCCTGGTACGCCACCTCGGCGGTGATGTCGTCCACCCCGCCGCGGCCGTAGGCCACGTCGTCCCCGAGCCCGCCGATCAGGGTGTCGGCCCCGCCGCCGCCGATCAGGGTGTCGTTCCCCTGCCAGCCCCGGGCCTCGCAGGCGATGCCGGTGTCGTTCCGGAAGTAGTCGTTCCCGGCGTTCCCCCGGAAGACGATCCTGGTCACCGCCGCCCGGTCGAACGTCCACCCCGGCGGGTCGGACATCTCGGCCTTAATTTTGGCCGCCTGCGTCGTGGCGTTGACCGGGGTGAAGTCCTTCCCGTGCGTCACCGGGTCGGCCTTTTCACCCGCCGCCAGCACGACCACCCGGCCGCCGGCGGCCGAAACCCGGACCTGGTCCGCCCGGTCGGTGCCGGTGATCGTCAGGACCCCGGCGTCGAGGGCGGCGGTGACGGCCGGGGGGGCAGCCCCGCCCTTGAGCGCCAGGGCACCGGCGTCGAGGCCGGCCGGGACATCCCGGCCTTCGAGCAGCTCGGCGGACAGCCGGGCGGGGCGGCGGGCGGGGGCGGTCCGGGCGGACGGGGCGGCGAACAGGCGGCTCAGCAGGCGGGTCATGGTCGTCTCCGGGTCGGGGGTTGGTGGGCGAGCGGCCCACACCCGGAGTTGCACCCCGGCCCGGGGAAAGACGACACGGATTCCGGAAAGAATCCGCCGCCCCTACTTGGCCGCCGCCCGCAGCATCTCGGTGGCGCTGTCCAGCCACCGCTGGACGGTCCGGACGCTGACCCCGAACAGGTCGGCCACCTGGGCCTGGGTCCAGCCGTGGTAGTAGGTCAGCCCGACCGCCTCCCGCTCCTCCACCGGGAGCTTCTCGACCGCCCGGTGGAAGGCGGCCAGCCGGTCCAGCTCGGCCCCCGGGTCGGCGGCCGCCGGCGTCACCTCCCCCGACTCGTCCCCGACGATGACCCCGACGGCCAGGTTGGTGCCGGCCCCGCGGGGGCCGTAGAAGTGCTTGGCCAGGTCGAGCAGCTCCCGGCGGATCAGCTCGTTGGCCAGGGCGTAGAAGTGCCGGCGGGAGGTCGGCCGGACCTCCCGGAAGGCGGCCAGCAGCCGGATCAGGCTGTTCTGGATGACGTCGTCCAGGTCGACGAACCGGCCGACCCGGGGGAACTTCTTGAACGACGCCCGGGCCAGGTCGCCGACCCGGGCGACGATCTTCTTGAACGTCGGCTCGGCCGCGTTCGGCCGCCCGGCCTGCAACTCCGTCACCCAGAACACGAGGTCGTTGGTGTTCAGCGACGGCGTCGGCTCGCTCACGGCTGGCCCCCCGGGTCGCGGCACCCCCGGAGGCCAGTATACCCCACAACCGGGGCCCGGGGCAGCCGAACCGGCCGGGCCCGGCGGCCGGCGGGGCGGCCCGGAAGATGGCGCGCCCGGTCACGGCGGCACCGGGCCGCGGTTGTGGGGTGGTGAGTGTATCGGATGGCGGCGCGGCTCGGCCGCGTGTCACTCCCCAAACTACTAAAGCTGCCCGTATTGGAAGTCCTGATACCAGTATGCCCCAGCAAACTGGTGGCCACGCTGGTCTATGTTGTACCGCAACTCGTCGATCGGCAGCCCGAGCCGGGACCCCGCCCCGCCGAGGGCGTTGTACCTGTCGCGGAAGCCCCCGTGGACCTCGTGGGCCCCGGTCGCCGCCGACCAGTAGATGTCGGCGTCCTCGAAGAAGCTGGCCCGGCCGCCCGGGACGGCCACCTCGTCGGACACCGGGAAGCCGCAGAACCCGACCCCGCCGAGGGCGTTGAACTTCGTCAGGATGTCCCCGTACACGACGTGGGCCCCGGTCGCCCCCGACCAGTAGATGTCGCCCCCCTGGAAGCGGGTCATGATGCCCGCCCCGACGAACGTCAGGTCGCCGGTCGGCAGCCCGAGGAACCCGGCGGCCCCGCCGAGGGCGTCGTACTTGTCCCGGACGGCCCCGAACACGACGCGGGCCCCGGTCGCCTCGGACCAGTAGATGTCCCCGCGCTCGAAGCGGCTGACCCGGCCCGCCCCGGCGGCCTGTTCGTCCGAGACCGGGGCCCCGAGCATCCCGCCGCCGCCGCCGAAGGCCAGGTACTTCTCGAGGATGGCCCCGTACACGACCCGGGCCCCGGCGGCGGCCGACGAGACGATCGCCCCGCCCTGGAAGTGGACCCACTCCATCCCGGCCCCGGCCCGCTGGTCCTCGACCGGGGCCCCGAGGAACCCGCCGCCGCCGCCCAGGGCCTCGTACTTGGCCAGCACCGGCCCGGCCAGCCAGTGGGCCCCGGTGGCGGCCGACGAGACGATCGCCCCGCCCTGGAAGTGGACCCACTCCATCCCGGCCCCGGCCCGCTGGTCCTCGACCG
>JAIEQO010001107.1 GCA_019747655.1 Gemmataceae bacterium
CGGCCCGGGTGCGGGCCGGCCGGCCGTGCAGGGCCGCCGCGATGGCCGCGTTCAGCTCCGACCCCTTGACCGGCTTGACCAGGTAGGCGGCCAGCCCCAGGGCCCGGCACCGGGCGGCGTCCCCGGTGGCGTCGGCCGAGGTCAGCATCAGGACCGCCGCCCCGGCGACGGCCGGGTCCTTACCCACCTCCTCGGCCACCTGGAACCCGTCCATCCCGGGCATCATGGCGTCGAGCAGGACCAGCGGGTACGGGGCCCCGGTCGCGGCCGCCCGCCGCAGCTCGGCCAGGGCCGCCGGGCCGGAGTCCACGCACGTCGGGGCGGCCCCCCAGCTCTTCATCGTGTCCGCCAGCACCCGCCGGTTGGTGGCGTTGTCGTCGACCACCAGGACGGCCAGCCCGCGGACGTCGGCGGACAAGGGGGCCGGCCGCTCGGCCGACACCCGGGCCCGGTCCAGCCGGACCTCGAAGAAGAACGTGCTCCCCTTCCCGACCTCGCTCTCGACCCAGATGCGGCCGCCCATCATGCCGACCAGCCGGGCGCAGATGGTCAGCCCCAACCCGCTCCCACCGAACTTCCGGGTGGTGCTCCCGTCGGCCTGCTCGAACGGCCGGAAGACCGATTCGAGCTTGTTCGCCGGGATGCCGATCCCGGTGTCCCGGACCCCGAACCGGACCCGGAACCCGTCGGCCGCCTCCTCGACCAGCTCGGCCCGGACGACGACCTCCCCCTGGGCGGTGAACTTGATCGCGTTGCCGACCAGGTTGGTCAGCACCTGGCGGAGCCGGACCGGGTCGCCGACGGCCAGGTCGGGCACGTCCGGGCGGAGGTCGCAGGCCAATTCGAGCCCCTTCTCGTGGGCCCCGAAGGCGAACGGCTTGAGGGTGTCCCCGATCACGTCCCGGAGGAACAGCGGGGTCGGGTCCAGCTCCAACTTGCCGGCCTCGATCTTGGAGAAGTCGAGGATGTCGTTGATGATCCCCAGGAGGGCCTCGGCCGACGACTTGACCAGCCCGAGCGACTCCCGCTGCTCCCGGGAGAGGTCGGTCTCCAGCACCAGGTCGGTCATCCCGAGGATGCCGTTCATCGGGGTGCGGATCTCGTGGCTCATGTTGGCCAGGAACTCGCTCTTGGTCCGGCTCGCGGCCTCGGCCGCGACCTTCGCCTCCTCCAGCGCCCGGGCCGCTTCCTTCCGGGCCGTCACGTCGGACTCGACGGCGATGAAGTTGGTCACCCGGCCGGCGTCGTCGTGGACCGGGCGGCACTCGACCGCCACCCAGTACGCCCGGCCGGCCCTGCTGTAGTTCCGGATCTCGACCTCGAACCCCTCCCCGGCCCGGACCCGGCGGCCCATCTCGGCCGCCACCCCCGGGTCGGTGTCCGGGCCCTGGAGGACCGCCCCCGGCTTCCGCCCGGCGACCTCGGCCAGGTCGTACCCGGTCAGCCGGGTGAACCCGTTGTTCACCCACTCGACGACCCCGCCGGCGTCGGTGATGACGACCGCGTTGTCGGTGTACCGGGCGACCAGGGCGAGCTTCCGGGACTCGGCCTGGGCGGCCCGCAGCTCGTCGGCGGCCCGCTTCTCCTCGGTCACGTCCTGGACCTGGAGGACGAGGTGGACCGGGCGGCCGGCCGGGTCGCGGACCACCGACACGTTCTTGCGGACCCACACGGCCCGCCCGCCGGCGTGGACGTACCGCTTCTCCCGCCGGTAGGTCGGGAGGTCGCCGGCCAGCAGCCGGGCCACCGGGTCGGCGTCCCGGTCCCGGTCGTCCGGGTGGGTGATCTCCGGGACCGACTTGGCCAGCAGCTCCTCGGCCGGATACCCGACGAGGTCGCAGAACGCCTGGTTGACCCGCAGGAAGTGCCGGTCCGGGGACAACAGGGCCATCCCCAGGGCGGCCTGGTCGAACAGCTCCCGGAGCTGCCCCTGGCTGACCGCCAGCTCGGCCGCCGCCGCCCGCGCGGCGGTCACGTCCTCGACCTGGACGATCAGGTGGCGGGCCCGCCCGTCGGCCGACCGGACGACCGACGCCGTCTTCCGGGCCCACACCGCCCGCCCGTCCCGGTGGACGTACCGCTTCTCCCGCCGGTACACCCGGTCCTCCCCGGCCAACAGCCGGGCGTCGGCCGGGGCGTCGGCCGCCCGGTCGTCCGGGTGGGTGACGTCGGCGCACCGGCGGGCGGCCAGCTCGTCCGGGGTGTACCCGACCAGGTCGCACAGCGCCCGGTTGACCCGGACGAACCGGCCGTCCGGGGCGAGCACCGCCATCCCGATCGCCGCGTCGTCGAACGTGCTGCGGAACAGCTCCTGGCTCTCCCCCAGCTCCCGGGTCCGGTCGGCCACCTGCTCCTCGACGGTCGCCCGGGCGGCCTCCAGGGCGGCCTCCCGCTCGGCCGCCCGGGTCGCGTCCCGGCGGGCGTGCCAGATCGCGTACAGCAGGAACACGTCGATGAACACCACCCACCCGGCGTGCTCGGCCCACCGCCAGTCGACCCCGGCGGCCGCCCCGTACACCGACTCCGGCCACACCGCCCCGCGGACGAGGTGGTCGGCCGCCGTCACCCCCGACGCCACCGCCAGCACCCGCCAGTCGCGGTAGAACGCCAGGAAGGCGAGCGACCCGAACACGTGGAAGTGGGTCTCGATCCGCCCCCCGGACAGGTGGATGAGCAGCCCGGACATGAGCATCTGGCCGGCCGCCACCGCCAGCCGGGTGGACAGCATCCCGGGCCGGCGGGCGGCCAGCCAGACCGGCGGGGCGACCACCAGGCACCCCAGCCCGACCGCCACCCAGACGTGCGGGTGGACCCGGCTCGTGGCCCCGGCCCACGCCAGCGGGGACACCCACACGGCCACCGCCACCGCGGCCAGCCACTCGGCCACCAGGAGCCAGGCGAACAGCCAGTCGGTCCGCCGGTATACGACCTCGCGGTCCTCGGCGGCCAGCTCCCGGGCGCGGGCCGCGATGTCGGTCGGTCCGTCGGTCTGGGCTCCCACCGCGTCCCCTCCGGCGATCTCGGGTGTTTCGGGCGGCCACCCCGGCCGCCGGGTCAGTCGTCAAACAGCGGGCAGCCGTACACCGGGGCCGGCGGCCCGGCCGGCTCCCCGCGGAGGGCGGCCAGGACCGCCCGCCGGCCGGGGTTGTCCCCGGGCCGGCCGCGGGCCGGGCTGATCCCGCCCCGGTAGACCACCGCCCCCGTCGGGTCGGTCACCACCGTCAGCCCGGACGCCGCCGCCCCGGCCCGGCGGGCTTCGACCCCGCCCTCGTCCAGCCGCACGTTGACCCCGGTGAGCCGCCCGGCGGCGCCCCAGTTGGTCCCCCGTTCCCACCCCGGCGGGGTGCCCGGCGGGCGGACGAATACCACCTCGGTCACCATCCCGTGAGGACCACGGGCGACGATCTCGGCCAACTCGGCCAGGCTGGCCCGGGTGCAGGGGCAGTGCGGGTGGGCGTACAACACCACCTGCCACGATCCGGTTCCGGCGGACTCGTTCGAGGCGGCCGCGGCCGCCGGGCCGGGTGTGGCGTCGTACCCGTGGAACAGGCCGAACCCGACGGCCACCGCCGTCAGCCACGCCCCGAGCCCGCCCCAGACCGCCGCCTCCGTGCGCATACCCACTCCCGGGCGGGCCGCCCGCCTTCTCGCCGCGGCTGAGTCCTCAACCCATCAGGCTTAATCGGACTGTAGATCACACCCGCCGGGGAACGGCCGGGCGGGAAGTGGAATCGGTGAATTCAGCCCCGGCCGCACCCGCCTTCGGCCCGGGCCGATAACCGCTAACCCGACCATACCATCAAACGGCTCACGTTGATGTATTCCACCGGCACCCGCGTATTAATCCCCCCTCGCGGCCGATCGGGGCCCGGCCCCCGAGAGCGTAGGCGGTGGTCCTCAACCAATCCCCCGCCGGGCAGCCCGGCGCTCGGGACTGGGTGACGGAGTGCGCGACGGCGGCCGGACCGGCGACGGGACCCGTCGGTCCGATGCCGACCATCAGCGGCGGCTGTTCGGTACGAGATTTTCTTCCCCGCACGGAGGCCGATCGTCGTCCGACTCGAACCGTTCACGCCCCTTATGCATGAACGTCCGGCCGACGCCGGCACCGGCCCGGTGCTCGGCCCGGGCCCGTGGGATGCCGCCGAGGTGGTCGTGAGCCGGGTCGCCGTCCTCCACCTCGAAGGCAGCCCGGCCGACGCCGAACTGGTCCGGGCCCGGCTGGAGCGGGGCGGGGTCGAGGCCGATGTCACCCGGGTGACGGACCGGGAGTCGTTCGCCGCCGCCCTGGCCGCCGGCGGGTTCGACCTCATCCTGGCCGACGACACCCCCCCCGACTTCGACGGGCTGGCGGCCCTGGAGCTGGCCCACGCCGCCCGCCCGGACGTGCCGTTCATCTTCGTCTGCGGCGACCCCGGCGAGGACGTGGCCGCCGACGCCCTCAAGCGGGGGGCGACCGACTCCGTCGCCAAGCCCCGGCTCGACCGGCTGGCCCCGGCCGTCGGCCGGGCCCTG
>JAIEQO010000809.1 GCA_019747655.1 Gemmataceae bacterium
CGCCGGCGGGCTGCCGGCGGTCGGGCTGTCGGCCGACGGCACCCAGCTGGTCCGGTTCACCACCGGGGCCCCGGCCGGGGCGGCCGCGGCCGTCACGGTCTCCGGGCTGGAGACCAACGAGGTGCTGGTCGGGGTCGACTTCCGGCCGGCCACCGGCGGGCTGTACGGGCTGGCGGTGGACGAGGCGAACGACGCCGCCACCCTGTACCTGATCGACCCCCGGACCGGGGCGGCCACCGCGGTCGCCGGGGCGACCGCCCAGGTCGGGTTCGTCCAGGCCGACGGGACCACCGTGGTCGACCTGCCGGCCGCGTCCGCCGGGTACGGGTTCGACTTCAACCCGGCCAACGGGTTCGTCCGGGTGACGACCGGGACCGGGCTGAACTTCCGGGTCGACCCGGACGCCGGCACCCCGGTCGACGCCGAGCCCGACGCCGGCGACCCGGACGGCCCGCAGGCCGACCCGAACGTGTCCGGGCTGCCGGGCGGGTCGACCGGGGTGACCGGGGCGGCGTACACGACCGGGTCGAACGCCGGGGCGGCGACCACCACCCTGTACGTGCTGGACGCCGGCAGCGACAGCCTGTTCGTCCAGGGGGCGACGGCCCCGCCCGGGCCGAACGGCGGGGTCCTGACCGGGCAGGTCCCGGTCCTGCTCAACGGCAACCCGCTCGACTTCACCGCGGTGAACGGGTTCGACATCCCGGCCGGGGTGGGGACCGACGCCAGCGGGGCGGCGGTGGCCGGGGCCGGGTACGCCCTGCTGACCGTCGGCACGACCACCAGCCTGTACCGGATCGACCTGACGACCGGGGTGGCGACCGACCTCACGGCCCCGGCCGGGCTGACCGGCGGGGGCGGGCTGGCCGTCGGCCAGGCCCCGACCGGGACGGCGGGCGTCGACGCCGGGCCGTTCACCGTCAACGAGGGGGCCGGGACGGCCACCGTCACCCTGACCCGGACCGACGGCGGGGTCGGGGCCCTGACCGTGACGGTCAGCGTGACCGGCGGGACGGCCACCGCCGGGACCGACTTCGGGACCGTCCCGGCGACGGTCACGTTCGCCGACGGCCAGACGACCGCCAACCTGGTCATCCCGATCACCGACGACACCGACGCCGAGCCGTCCGAGACCATCACCCTGGCGATCGCGGCCCCGACCAACGGCGGGCTGCTCGGCACCGCCACCACCGGGATGGTGACGATCCTGGACAACGAGCCGGCGACCGTCGCGTTCGACGGGGCCACCTCGACCGTGGCCGAGGACGTGGCCGGCGGGACGGTCACCATCCGGCTGGTCCGGACCGGGGACCTGTCGGCCGCCGTCGACGCGACGGTGGCGGTGGACGCCGCCAGCACGGCCACCAACCCGGCCGACTTCACCGGCACCTTCCCGGCCACCGTGTCGTTCGCCGCCGGGGCGGCCGAGGCCTTCCTGACCGTCCCGATCGTCAACGACGCCGTCTTCGACGCCGGCGAGACGGTGGTGCTGACCGTCACCGGGGTGTCCGGCGGCGGGGCGGTCGGGGCCGTGGCGACCAACACCCTGACCATCACCGACGCCTCGGACGACCCGGGGACGATCGCCTTCTCGGGCCCGACGTTCACCGTCACCGAGACCGGGACGAACGCCACCATCACCGTCACCCGGACCGGCGGCGGGACGACGCCGGCGGCCGTCGACGTGACGGTCAACGTGACCGGCGGGACGGCCACCGCCGGGACCGACTTCGGCGGCACCTTCCCGGCGACGGTGACGCTCGCCGCCGGGGCGGCCGAGGCCACCTTCACCATCCCGATCACCGACGACGCCCTCCCCGAGGACCCGGACGAGACGGTCGAGCTGACCATCACCGGGGTGTCGGCCGGGGCGATCGGCACCCAGAACACCGCCACCCTGACCATCACCGACGCCGAGGACAGCCCCGGGGCGTTCGCCTTCTCGGGCCCGACGTTCACCGTCACCGAGACCGGGACCGAGGCGACCATCACCGTCACCCGGACCGGCGGGACGGCCGGGGCGGCGGACGTGACGGTCAACGTGACCGGCGGGACGGCGACGAACCCGGCCGACTTCGGCGGCACGTTCCCGGTCACCGTGTCGTTCGCCGACGGCGACACCCAGGCCACCTTCACCATCCCGGTGTCCACCGACCTGCTGACCGAGGGGGACGAGACGGTCGACCTGCAGGTCACCGGGGTGTCGGCCGGGACGATCGGGGCGCAGAGCACCGCCACCCTGACCATCACCGACGTGCCCCCGGGGCAGATCGCCTTCACGACCGGGACGTTCACCGTCGCCGAGGGCGGCGGGCAGATCGTCGTCACCCTGACCCGGACCGGGGACACCACCGGGGCGGCCACGGTCGACGTGACGATCACCGGCGGGACCGCGACGGCCGGCAACGACTTCGACGGCGCCGCCTTCCCGGTCACCGTCCCGTTCGCCGCCGGGGCGGACACCGCCACCGTCACCATCCCGATCACCCAGGACGAGGAGGTCGAGAACCCGGACGAGACGATCGAGCTGACCCTGGCGAACGCCACCGGGGCGGTCCTCGGGGCCCAGGCGACGGCGACGGTGACGATCGAGGACCCGGAGGACGTCGCCGGGACGATCCAGTTCAGCCCGGAGAGCGCCGCCGTCACCGTCGACGAGGGCGGGACCGCGACCCTCACCCTGACCCGGACCGACGGGTCGACCGGGGAGGTGACGGTGACGGTGACGGTGACCGGCGGGTCGGCCACCGCGGCCGACTTCGACGGGACCGGGTTCCCGCTGACCGTCACCTTCGCCGCCGGGGCGACCTCGGCCACCGTCGCCCTCCCGGCCCTGACCGACGCGGTCAGCGGGGAGGGGGCGGAGACGGTCGTGCTGACGATCGCGGCCCCGACCGGCCAGGCGGTCCTCGGTACCCAGACGACGGCCACCGTCACGATCAACGACACGACCGCCCCGGCGGCGACGATCGCCTTCGACGCCGCCACCGGGACCGTGGCCGAGGACGTGGCCGGCGGGAGCGCCACCATCACCCTGACCCGGACCGGGGATACCACCGCCGCGGCCAGCGTCACCGCGACCGTGACCGGCGGGACGGCCGTGGCCGGGACCGACTTCACCGGGACGACGTTCACGGTGGACTTCCCGGCCGGGTCGGCCACCGCCACCCTGAGCATCCCGGTGGTCAACAACCCGGCCCGGACCGGGCCCCGGACGGTCGAGCTGGCCCTGTCGAACCCGACCGGGGCCGGGCTCGGGACCCAGACGACGACCGCCGTGACGATCACCGACACCACCCGGGACGTGGACGCCCTGGTGGTGGTCGGCGGCCAGCCGAACGGCGGGGCCCAGACGTACCGGGTCGGGGCGGACGGGAAGCTGACGGCGGTGGGCGGCCCGGCCACCCCGTTCCCCGGGTTCGCCGGGACCGTCCGGTCGACCACCGGGGACGTGGACGGGGACGGGACCCCGGACACGATCTACGTCACCGGGCCGGGAACCCCGATCCGGATGACGGTCATCAGCGGGGCGGACAACAAGACCGTCCTGGCCCCGTCCTCCGCCCCGTTCAGCGGGAGCGAGGACTTCGCCGGCGGCGGGTTCGTGACCGCCGCCGACGTCGACGGGGACGGGAAGGCCGAGTGGGCGGTGACCGCCGACGAGGGCGGCGGCGCGCGGGTGACGATCTTCGGCCTGACCGGGGCGGCCAACGCCGTCACCGTCCGGGCCAACTTCCTCGGGATCGACGACGACAAGTTCCGCGGCGGGTCCCGGTCGGCCTTCGGGGACGTGAACGGGGACGGCACCCCGGACCTGGCGGTCGCCGCCGGGTTCCTGGGCGGCCCGCGGGCGGCCCTGTTCGACGGCAAGTCCCTCCTCGGGGCCAACCGGGTGGTGGACACCCCGACCCGGCTGGTGGACGACTTCTTCGCCTTCCCCGGGCCGGACGCCGAGACGCTCCGGAACGGGGCGTACGTGACCATCGGCGACCTGGACGGGGACGGGTTCGGGGAGCTGATCTTCGGCGGCGGCCCGGGCGGGGCCCCGCGGGTGTTCATCCTGGACGGGGAGCTGGTGGCCGGGAAGAAGGTGGCCGCCGCCCAGGCCGCCCCGGTCCGGAACTTCTTCGTCGGCGGGGACAACCAGGACCGCGGCGGGGTCCAACTGGCGGTGGCCGACGCCGACGGGGACGGCCGGGCCGACCTGACGGTCGGCAGCGGGGAGGGGCGGCCGGGCCGGCTCCGGACCTACCCGGGGTCGTCCTTCGCCACCGGGACGGCGGCCGCCGAGCCGACCCCGTTCGCCGACCTCACGCCGTTCGGCACCGACCCGCTGACCGACGGCATCTTCATCGGCTAGCAAACCCGGGCGAGGGGCTCACGCCCCCCGCCCACCGCGACCCCCGCCGCGGCCACCCGGCCCCGGCGGGGGTCGTCGTTTTGCCACATCCCCCCGGGACCGCGGCCGTCCCGGCCCCTCATACCCAGCCCCGAAGAGCGGGCGGGGGGGCCGCGG
>JAIEQO010001011.1 GCA_019747655.1 Gemmataceae bacterium
CCAACGGGGCCGCCGGGTTCGGGGGCGGCCGGGCGGCCGGGACGGGGACCGCCCGGGTCGGCGGCGGCGGGGCCGGGATGGGCGGGGCCGTCTTCAACCAGGGCGGGACGGTCCTCCTCTTCAACTCGACCTTCGCCCGCAACACCGCCCGCGGGGGTTCGACGGTCGGCGTCTCGCACGGCGGGAGCCCGGTCTTCGGCGGCCTCGGCGGCGGCTACGGCGGGGCGGTCTTCAACCTCAACGGGACGGTCGTGGTCCTCGGCGGGGGCATGTCCCGGAACGCGGCGAACGCGGGGTCGTTCGGCCCGTCGTTCACCGGCGAGCCGGGCGAGGGGGTCGGGCCGGACGTGTTCAACCTGTCGCTGAACGCCGGCCCCGAGGCACCGGCCGGTCCGGCGACGGTCCTCACCCCGGCCGACATCCCCGGGCGGGCGGTCGTCCCACCGGGCGTGGTCAACCGGCCCGTCGGAGGCCCGGCCACCTCCTCCACCGCCCTGGCCGATGTCCCCCGCGGCATCCTCCGGCTCGCCCCCGCCTCGCCGCTCGACGCCGGCCGGGTCGGGACGCCGTACTCGGTCCGCCTCGGGGTGAACGAGGGCCCCGCGGGGCCGGGCCGAGGCCCGGGCTACTTCTGGCTCGACGGGGGCGTCCTGCCGCCGGGGCTGACGCTCGGCCCGGATGGGGCACTGTCCGGGACCCCGACGACCATCGGGGTGTACAGTTTCACCGTCGGGGCCGTCGGGCTGGGGACGCCGGCGGGCGGGGCCGGCGGCCCCGCGCTGGTCCGGGACGCGGCGACGTACCTGATGGTCGTCGGCCCCCGCGGCACCGACATCCGGGCGGACGGGCCGCTGGCCGCGGCCGCCGGGGTGCCGATCAATCCGGTGGCGTTCACCGCGGTCGTCGACCCGGCGGTGCCCGGCGCCAGTTTCCCGATCCGCCTTGCTACCGGGTCGCTGCCCCCGGGCCTGAGCCTGGGGGCGGACGGCCGGCTGACCGGCACCCCGACGGCCGAGGGGACGTACCGGTTCACCCTCGAATTCTCCTCCGCCCTGCCGCTCGTCGCCGGCAGCCGGGAATTCACGCTGACGGTCGGAGCTGCCCCGGAGACCGGAATACGGCCTTTGGGGCCGCTGACCGGGAAGGTCGACACGCCGTTCGGCGGGGTGCGGTTCGAGGCAGTCATTACCCCCCCCGAGGCCGGCCGGGCGGGCCCGCTGGCCGTGACCGCCGGGTCGTTGCCCCCGGGCCTGAGCCTGGGGGCGGACGGCCGGCTGACCGGCACCCCGACCAAGGCCGGAGAGTTCGAGTTCACCCTGGCCTGGGCGTGGGCGGGCGACCCGTCGGCCGTCGGGGCGAGGGCGGTCTACACGGCCACGATCGGCGGCCCGGACACCCCGGACGGGAAGCAACTGGTCAGCGTGACGGCCGCCGGCGGGCGGGCCGACGGGTCGGTCGTCATCGACTTCATCCCGCCGGACACCTTCCGCCCGTTCGGGGGCGTCGCCGCCGGCGTCCGGGCGATCGCGGGACACTTCCAGGGGGACCCGTTCTCCTTCGACCTGGCCGCCGTCACTGGGCCGGGCACCCCGCTGCGGGTCGGGGTGTTCACCGCCGGGATCGCGACGTTCTCCGGAGGCGCCCGCGCCCTGGCCCCCGCCTTCGACCCGTTCGGCGGGGGGTTCACCGGCGGCGGGTTCGTGGCCGCGGCCGACTTCGACGGGGACGGGAAGTCCGAATTCGTGGTCACCCCGGACCGGGGCGGCGGACCGCGGGTCAGCATCTTCTCGGTCGTCGACGGGGCGGCGGTGCCCCGGGCCAACTTCTTCGCCATCGACGACCCGGCCTTCCGCGGCGGGGCCCGGGCGGCGGCCGGGGACGTGAACGGCGACGGGGTCCCGGACCTGGTGGTGTCGGCCGGGTTCGGGGGCGGGCCGCGGATCGCCGTGTACGACGGCAAGTCGCTGTTCGGCACCCCGGTCAAACTGGTGAACGACTTCTTCGCGTTCGAGCCGGCCCTGCGGAACGGGGCGTTCGTGGCGGTCGGGGACGTGACCGGGGACGGGGCCGGCGACCTGATCTTCGGCGGCGGCCCGGGCGGGGGGCCGCGGGTGCTGGTGGCCGACGGCAAGCAGCTCCTGACCATCGGGCCGGCCGCGGTCCTGGCCGCCCCGGTCGCCAACTTCTTCTCCGGCCCGGCCGACGGGAACCGGGGCGGGGTGCGGGTGGCGGTCCGGGACGAGGACGGGGACGACCGGGCCGACCTGGTGACCGGGACCGGCGAAGGGCAGCCGGCCCGGGTCCGGGTCTACCCGGGCAAGGACCTCGGCGGCGGCCCGGTCGCGGACTACGACCCGTTCGGCGGGTTGATCCCGGCCGACGGGGTGTTCGTCGGGTGAGCCGGCCGTCACCAGAACAGCCGCCCCAGCCCGGTACGACCCGGCCGCCGCATGGCGAAGTAGATCACCACCCCCGTGACCAAGAGCCCGACCAGGGCCAGGCCCCAGGCCGTCCCCAGCACCAGCCCCCAGTCGCCGAACGCCTCGCCGCTGTGCAGCCGGGTCAGGAACGGCTTGTCGGCGTACCCCTCCTCCCGGAGCAGCCCGCCGGTCCGGGCGTCGTACACCAGCTTCCGGTCCTCGCCGCCGGCCGGCTTACCGAGGTGGACCGTCACCGCCGGCGGGTCGGCCTTGAAGTCCACCAGCACCTTGTCCACCGGCGCCCCGGCGGCCCGGCCGGCCGCGTCCGCCAGGGCCTTGCCGACCGGGTCGGCGACGGCACCGGGGTCGGCCGGCAGCCGGACCGGGCTGACCCGCCCGCGGGCCGCCTCCCGGGCCTCCTCGTCCTCGCTCGTCATCTCGGCGATGCCGGCGGCGATCCCGGTGACGGCGGCGAACAGCAGGAACGGGGCGGCCGCCCACCCGACCCACCGGTGCCACTTCCGCCACCCGGCTTGGTTCACAATGCGGCTCCGTGTCGACGTCCGAAACGAGACCAGGGGTTTGCACACCTGGCTACCATCAGTCGTCCCTCCGGGACTCCGAGGCCCGGAGCCGCGGAGCGGCGACCGACGGCAGCCCGGGGTGCAAACCCCTGGCTCGGAGAGCTACTTCTTCCCGTCTTTGGCCGCCGGGGGCGGGGCCGGGGGCGGCGGCTTGCCGGCCTCCCGGATCAGCCGGACCGCCTCGGCCGACAGCTTGGCCCACTGCTCCTTCTCCTCCTTCGCCCCCGGCCGGTCCTTCAGCTTCTCCAGGGCCGGCAGGGCCGGCTTGGCCTTGTCCCCCATCGCCACCAGGCAGGTGGCCGCCGCCGCCACGACCAGCGGGTGCTCGTCCGACAGGGCCTTGACCACGTCGTCGATCTTCCGGCTGGCCGGCTCCCCGCCGAGGGTCGTCAGGGAGTTCAGGGCGACCAGCTTGACCCCGGTGTCCGGCCGGCCCAGGTACTTGGTGATCCCGGACAGGTTCTCGTCGTCGATCTCCTTCGGGTCGAACCGCATCAGGGCCAGCCGGACGAACACCTCGACCTGCGGGTCCTTCTCGACCAGCCCGGTCGCCCCGCCCCGGTCGCCCTTGACCGGGACCAGCCGGCGGCGGATCGACTCGGTCAGCTTGGCGGTGGCCGCCTCGTCCCGCTTGGGCATGTCCCGCGGGTCCTTGATGTCCTTGAGCGGGAGGACCGTGCCCCCCGGCGGGCGGGGCGCCAGCGGCGGGCCGAGCAGGACCAGCGACTGCATGGCCGCCAGCCGGACGGCCGCGCTGCGGTCGTGGGCGAGCTTCTCGGCCAGGCAGGTCAGGGCCTTCGGGCTCGGGCCGGTGTACTCGTTGAACGCGACCGCCCCCAGGCAGGTGGCCACCGCCTGCCGGGTCTCGAAGGCCGGGTCCTCGGCCACGTTCGGGGTGATCAGGACCGGGACCGCCTTCCAGGCCCGCGGCCCGACGGTGGTCAGGGCCTGGACCGCGTACAGCCGGCTGGCCCCGCCCTTCTGCCCCTGGTCGGCGGTCACGAACAACAGCCGGACGGCCTCGTCGAAGTCCCGCTCGTCGTCGAACCCGATCGCCCCGGCCGCCTCGAACGCGGCCGCCCGGACCCCGGGGTCGAGCTCCTTCTGGAAGTCCATCCGGGCCAGGATGCCCTTGGCCACCCCGGCCTCCTTCTTCATCGACGGGCCGAACGCCGGCAGGGCCTGGAGGGCGAACTTGCGGATGAACGGGTCGAGGTCGGTCAGGTCCTTGACGTAGTCGGCCGGCCGCTTCCCGCCGATCTCGGTCGGCCACTCCGGGACCTTGACCGACCCGGTCGTCTTCTCCTTCGGCTCCGGCGGCTTGGCCGGGGCCGGCGGGGGGGGCGGGAGGACCGGCGGGGCGGCCGGCGGGGTGACGACCCCGGGCGGCGGGTCGGCCGGCTTCTTGTCGGCCGGCGGGACCTGCGGGGTGGTGTCGTACACCGGGAACGACGGGATCGGGGCGGACGGCTTCGGGCCGTCCACCTTCGGGGCGGGGGCCGGGGTCGTGACCGCGGGGGT
>JAIEQO010000204.1 GCA_019747655.1 Gemmataceae bacterium
CGCCACCCCCACTCACCGCGCCCCCCGGGGGGGGCCCCCCCCCCTCCCCCCCCCCCGGGGCCCCCCCCCCCGACGCTCACCTCACCCGGCCGCCCCCGACGTTCACCCGGCCGCCCAGACGACCAGTGGACGTTCCTGGGACAGGACGTAGGCGACCGCCCGTCCGACGGCCCGGTCGTCCGGCAGCAAGCGGCCCGACCCGCGCTCCGTCCACCACCGCTCCCGCCGCCCGAACTCGGCGTTCAGCCGGCGGGCCGAATACGCCTTGAAGTCGCCGATCAACTTGCCCGTCGGCGTTGCCTCACCCGCCGCAACCACGAGGTGGACGTGGTTGGCCATCACCGCGAGGGCTGGCAAGTGCCACCCCCGGACCGCGGCCGTCTCCCGGAACTGAACGGCCACCGCCCCGGCCTGCTCGGGGGTAAGCCGGACGGGCTCTTCCTTCATCGCCGAACGGGCGTACCGAGCCAACCCCGGCATGTCGGCGTCGTACCGGTCGCCGTACCGGTTGTGCAGTTCCCGGCTGCCGGACTCGGTCACAACCGGGCTGACGAACCCCCGCGGGTCGCCGGGCAGCCACGCGCCGTAGGTCGTCCAGGTGAGCAGCCACGTCCGGGTCGGCACCACGGCAGCCCCTCGGGTGAGCGTCGGGGCGTCAGCCCGACGGTAGTTGTAGTCACCGCCGGCGGTCGTTTTATCCCACCGTCGGCCTGACGGCCCGACGCTCCGAGAGCCGCCCGGCTGCCGGCCCGGCGACGCCCTCAGTACAATCCCCCGGAACCCGTGCCCCCCGACGGAACCCCGCACATGGCCTCCCCCGCCGCCGACATCGGGCTGATCGGCCTCGCCGTGATGGGCGAGAACCTGGTCCTGAACATGGAGTCCCGCGGGTACACCGTGGCCGTGTTCAACCGCACCACCAGCGTGGTCGACAAGTTCGTCGGCGGCCGGGGGAAGGGGAAGAAGCTGGTCGGGGCCCGCTCGGTCAAGGAGCTGGTGGCGTCGCTCAAGAAGCCGCGGAAGGTGATGATGATGGTCAAGGCCGGGGCGGCGGTCGACGCGGTCATGGCCGAGGTCCTGCCGCTGCTCGAACCCGGCGACATCCTGATCGACGGCGGCAACACCCACTTCCCGGACACCGCCCGGCGGGCGAAGGCCGCGGCCGAGAAGGGCGTCCTGTACGTCGGCACCGGCGTCTCGGGCGGCGAGGAGGGCGCGCTCAAGGGGCCGTCGATCATGCCCGGCGGCGACCCGAAGGCGTGGCCGGCGGTCAAGCCGATCTTCCAGGCCATCGCCGCCAAGGCCAAGGACACCGACGGCCGCGAAGCCCCGTGCTGCGACTGGGTCGGGCCGGAGGGGGCCGGGCACTTCGTCAAGATGGTCCACAACGGCATCGAGTACGGCGACATCCAACTGATCTGCGAGAGCTACCACCTGCTCAACGAGCTGTGCGGGCTCTCCCCGGCCGAGCTGGAACAGGTCTTCGCCCGGTGGAACAAGGGGGTGCTGGACAGCTACCTGATCGAGATCACCGCCGACATCTTCGGGTACGAGGACCCGGAGACGGGCAAGCCGATGGTCGACCTGATCCTGGACACGGCCGGCCAGAAGGGGACGGGCAAGTGGACGGTCGACGCGGCCACCGACACCGGCACCCCGCTGACCCTGATCGCCGAGGCGGTGTTCGCCCGGTGCGTGTCGGCCCTGAAGGCCGAGCGGGAGGCGGCGAGCAAGCTCCTGGCCGGGCCGTCGGTCCAAAAGGTGACGGACCGGGACCAGTTCGTCAACGACGTGGAGATGGCCTTGTACGCCAGCAAGATCGTCTCCTACGCCCAGGGGTACGCCCTGATGGCGGCCCAGGCGAAGGCCAGCAACTGGGAGCTGAACAACGGCGGGATCGCCCTGATGTGGCGGGGCGGGTGCATCATCCGGTCGGCCTTCCTGGGCAAGATCAAGGCCGCGTTCGACGCCGACCCGAAGCTCGTGAACCTGATGGTCGCCCCGTACTTCGCGGGGGAACTCGGCCGGGCCCAGCACGGCTGGCGGCGGGTGGTGGCCGCGGGGGTGGCGAGCGGCATCCCGCTCCCGGCCATGAGCAGCGCCCTGGCGTACTACGACGGCTACCGGACGGCCCGGCTGCCGGCCAACCTGCTCCAGGCCCAGCGGGACTACTTCGGGGCCCACACCTACGAGCGGACGGACAAGCCCCGGGGCGAGTTCTTCCACACCAACTGGACCGGCGAGGGCGGCACCACCAGCAGCACGACGTACAACGTGTAGCCCCGGCCGGGGAGGACCCGATGCCCGCGCCCGAACCCCCGTCGGGGCAGCCCGGCCGGGTCCCGCTGGAGTGGATGCGGCCGGTCGCCGAGGGGATGACCGCCGACCAGGTTCTCGGGCTGGTCGGCCCGCCGGCCGCCCGCCTCACCCGGAAGGGCGTGACCACCCCGAGCGAGGTGTTCGCCGCCCTCGGCTCGACCCTCCGGTTCCCGGGCGACCGCGGGCTGAAGGAGGTGTGGGTTTACGCCCACGACCGGCGGGGGAAGTTCCCGCTCGTCGGCCACCGGATCGAAACCTACGTGGGGTTCCGCGGGGGCGTGGTGGCGGCCGTCTGGCGGGAGGAGACCAAGCTGGCCGAGCCCCCGGGTGGGGCCGCGGACGGCACCCCGGCCTGACCCGCCGTCCGCACCGACGGGCCGGTGGCACGGCCTCCGACCCGCCGCCCCTTGCGCGGCCCGGGCTCCGGCGTTACACTGACCCCGGCCGGAGGCCGCCACCCCATCCCGCGGAGGCCGCCCCGATGGACCAGCAGCTCCTCGACCTGTACCACCGCCACGTCGGGGCCGGGTTCGACCGGCAGTTGCGGCTGGCCGACCTCGTCGACCGCAAGGCCGGCGGGGAGGACTGGTCCTACGACGTGCCGACCGCGGCCCTGTCGTTCGGCCCGAAGCTGACGTTCGAGGCCCCGGTCATCGGGTCGCACGCCGACCACAACGGGTCGTGGCTGTGGGCCTGGGCGAACCGGAACCTGAAGCTCACCCTGACCAACCGGGCCCTCGGCGACGCCGTCCGGGCCCTCGCCCACCGGGCGAGCGTCCCGGCGTTCGCCGCCACCGCCTTCCCGGCCGAGCCGCTCCTCGGCGAGCTGGGCACCCACGCGGCCGACGTGTTCGGCGTCATCCTCGCCCGGGAACTCGGGTACGACGCCTACTTCCTGACCCCCACCGACGGCGGCCGGGGGGTCGTCCTGGTCCGGGACGACCGGCTCCGGGCGGCCGAGCGGTACCCGCTCTGGCGGGTGCTCAACGTGTTCCCGCAGGCGATCGCCGCCCTGCCCATACCGGAGCACAAGCCGGCCCTGGCGGAGTACGCCCGGGACTACGGCCTGACCGTGACGACCGAGGGGCACGGGCTGCGGATCACCGGTCCGGGCAAAGGCGAGTTGACGGCCCGGTTCGACGACCGCGGCCGGCTAATCGCCCTCGACGGGGCCGACGTGCCGACGCCCAAGCCGCCCGCCCCGGCGAAGGCCAAGCCCAAGCCGAAGCCGGCGGGAAAGAAGGCCGCGAAGAAGTCCGCGGTAAAGGCCAAGACCTCGGCCAGAAAGGCAGCCCCGACGAAGGCGGTGAAGAAGCCGACGGCCGCCGCGAAGACGACCGCCAAGAAGGCCCCGGCCAAGAAGCCGGCCGCGTCGGCCGAGAGGCCCGCGAAGAAGGCGACCGCATCGGCCAAGAAGGTGGTCAAGCCGGCGAAGAAGGCGGGGGCGAGGCGATGACCCCGGCCTGGGACGTGGTCCTCGAAACCGACCGGCTCGTCCTCCGCCGGTTCGCCGACACGGACGCGGACGCCGCCCTGCTCGTCGACCTGGATTCGGACCCGGAGGTGATGCGGTACATCCGGCCGTTCGCCCCGTACACCGCCGACGACTACCGCGACCGCATCCGGACCGTCTACCTGGCCCAGTACGCGGCCCACCCCGCCCGGGGGGTGTTCGCCGCCCACGAGAAGGCGGCCGGCGACTTCGTCGGCTGGTTCATCTTCCGCACCGCGACCGAGTACCGGTTCGCGGCCGAGGCCGGGTGGACCCGCCCGTCGGACGTCGAACTCGGCTACCGGTTGCGCAGGGCGGCCTGGGGCCGGGGGCTGGCGACCGAGGGGTCGAAGGCCCTCGTCGCGTCGGCCGGCGCCGACCCGGAGGTGACCTGCGTCGTGTCCTGCGCGCTGGTCCCGAACCGGGCGTCGACCCGGGTGATGGAGAAGTGCGGGCTGGCGCGGGTGCGGGAGGTCCGGCTCCCCGGGTACGACGACCCGCTCGTCCTGTACGCCCGGTGCAAGCCGGGGTACGACCCGCCGGGGCAAGCCACCGACCAATGACCAATGACCAATGACGAATAACGACCCCCGCGTGTTCTTCGCCGCCGAGCGGACCCTGCTGGCCTGGGTCCGGACGGCGATCGGGCTGGTCGGGCTGGGGTTCGTGGTGGCCCGGTTCGGGCTGTTCCTGCGGCTGGCCCGGCCGGACGGGGAC
>JAIEQO010000193.1 GCA_019747655.1 Gemmataceae bacterium
CCCCGGCCGGCGTTCCGGCCCGGGGCCGCCCGCGCCGCCACGCCGGCGCCCACGTCCCCCAGTCCGAGGGCAAGAGGATGTTCAAGTCCGAACACGGCGACCTGCGGGTGGACATCCCGGTCGGGTTCCTGCTCCGGGAGCCGCGGGAGATCCTGGTCTCGGTCGACCGCCCGGCCGACGCCCCGCTGGCCATCCGGCTGCGGCTGGTGCCGGCCGAGGAGGCCGACGGCGGCCCCCGCCACCTCGACCCGCCGGCCCCGCCCCGCCGCCGGGTCCTCCGCCCGACCGGCACCGACGCCTACTACGAGGCCGAGTACGGCGGCAGCGACTGACTCGGCGGGCGATGGGCTCCCGGGACCGCGGCCGTCCCGGCCGCCCTGTAACGCCGCGAAGAGCGGCCGGGACGGCCGCGGTCCCAGTGGTGTTAGCCGGCCCGTCGGACCGGCCCCCGGCGGGCCTCCAGCACCCGCGTCGCCGCCGCGAACACCTGCCCGACGCCGATCTGCTTCATGCAGGCGTTGTCCCGGCAGGCCGAGGCCCGGTCGTTGAAGGCGTTGATGCACGGGCTGCACGCCAGCCCGGCCCACAGCGGGTGCGTCCGCCCGCCCAGCCCGGCGAACAGCCGGGGCGTCTCCGGCCCGAACAGGACCACCACGTCCACCCCGGTCAGGGTGGCGAAGTGGGCCGGGCCGCTGTCGTTGGTCACCAGCACCTCGGCCAGGGTGTACAGCACCAGGAGCTGCCGCAGGGTGGTGTCGCCCGCGAGGCTGACCGCGCGGCCCGATCCGACCGCGGCCGCCAACTGCCGGGCGGCCGCGGCCTCGCCCGGGGCCCCGGTGAAGACCACGGCCGCGTCCGGGTGCCGGGCCAGGAGCTTCCGGCCCAGCTCGGCATAACGGTCCGGCGGCCACCGCCGCAAGGGCATCAGGTCGCTGGCGTTGGCGTTCAGCAGGACGAGGCGGGCGTCGGCGTGCCGGCCGAGCCGGGCCCGGAGCAAACCCTGCACCTCGGCGACTTCGGCCGGGGTCGGGCGGAACTCGGCCGCCCCGGTCGTGGCCGCCGGCGGGACGGACTCGAACCGCGGGAACCCGTCCGGCGGGTGGTCGAGGGCGTCGACCAGGAGGCGGAACGTCTGCGACGTGTGCAGGTACGGGTTGAACGACAGGCGGTGGGTGAGCAGGTCGCCCCGATACCGTCCGGCCCCGCCGCCGGGGTGGAACCCGACCCGCCAGCGGGCCCCGGACAGGTACGCCAGGGCCGCCGACGACCGGGCGAAGAACTCCAGGTCGAGGGCGGTATCGACACCCAGCCTGCGGAGCTGCAGGATCGCCCGGACCGCCCCGACGACCGCGCCGAACAGCCCCTTCGCCTTGATCTCGACCACGTTCCCCGGCGGGACAACCCCGAGCACGTCGAGGATCGGCCGGTTCTCGGCGAACAGGAGGAAGTAGACGTTCTCCCGCCCGACCCGGTCGGCGGCGGCCCGCAGGGCGTCCTGGGCTAGCACCGTCGAGCCCTGCTCGGCCAGCTTGAGGACCAGCACCTTCCGCGGCACGGCAGCCCCCACCGGCCGGCGGTCGAACAACCGCCGCCACAGCGTCAGCAGCCAGCACACCGGGGTGCCGAGCCACAGGTCGATCCGCCGCATCCGGTCGACGTTCATGGCTGCCGGACTCCGTTGAGCCGGGGGAACAGCGACGGGAGCCGGGTCGGGGCCGAGACGCCACGGCACCGGACCGCGACGACGCCCCAGGTGAGCAGCGCGCACCCGACCACCGGCCACAGCAGCGGCACCATCCGGCCGTGCCACGGCCCCTTCCAGTACATGAGGGCGGCGAGGACGAGGCCCCAGGCCGACAGGGCGAGGAAGTCCGGGCGGTACTTCGGGTGGTCACGCAGCAGGACGGCCAGCACCCACCACCCCGGGGCCAGGAACGGCAGGAACCAGCGGACCGAGCAGCACGCCCCGCCCATGTTGTTCGACAGCACCGCGAACAGGGCCCACGTCGCCCCGCACCAGCCGAGCAGGGCCAGCAGTTCGGGCCGGCCGTCGAACCGGGTGCGGAACACCTTCCACGTCCCGGCCGCGGACAGGAGCAGCGGCAGGTTGTGGTTCAGGAACCCGTGCTTGCCGAGCATCATCCCGGCCGCGTACAGGAGCTGGTTGAGCGGGTGATGGCGGAGGAACCCGGTCAGGTTCTGCTCGGTGAACGGCGTACCCGGGAACTGGTAGTGTTCCGGGTACATGTTTAAGGGCTTCCAGACCCCGCCGAGGGCGTAGTTCAGCCCGAGCCCGGCCACGACCCACGGGGCGGCCGCTAGTCCGTAGACGAGGAGCGGCCCGGACCGGCGGGTCCGCCACGCGATGACGCCGAACACCGCCGCGACCAGGAGCGGCCCGCTGCCGAAGTCGAGGTTGAACCCGAACCCGGCCAGCGTCCCCAGCCCGATGAGCGAGCCCCACGCCGTCCGCCCGGCCCGCCCGGCGTCGGCCACGTTCAGGAGCAGCAGACACGCCCCGGCCACCACCGCGAGTTGCGGCGTGTGGGTGTTGACGTGCTGGGTGTAGGTCGGGGCGTAGGTGCAGAGGGCGAACGACCCGAGCCAGGCGAGCCGCCAGCCGGGCGGCAGCCCGACCCGCCGGCCGAGCACCCACAGGCAGCCGACCGCGACGGCATACCCCAGGCCGCTGGTCAGCACCGTCATCACGCGGCAGAAGATGTCCGGCCGGTCGCCCGGCGGCGGCACCCCGAGCCACACCAGCGGCTTGTACGCGGCCGCCATCAGGACGCTGACGACGGCCGGCTTGTCCGAGTGGAAGTGGCCGCGGACGTACAGCTTGTCGAGGGTCCCGACGGCCAGGAGGTCGGCCCGGTCCGGCGGGTACGGCGGGGTCCCGGCGTCGATGAGCCGCTGCGGGGGGCGGCAGAAGATCGAGTCGTCGACGGCCAGGGTGCCGCGGTCGACGAGCGATTCGACGGCCGCCAGCCGGCAGCCGTCGTTCCAGCCGCCGGCGGTGGGCCTCGCCCCGGCGGCCGCCACGAGCAGGGCGACCCCGCCGAGGAGCCAGGCCGTCGCCGGGTGATCCGCCAGCCGCCCCATCCCGCCCCTCCCGCCGCCAGGCGGGCGGGGTATAGCGGGGCTGGGGGGCCGACACAACCCGGGTTGGCGAGCGGGGGGCGTAAGCCCCCTGATGTGGCGGGGAATCAGGGGGCTCACGCCCCCCGCTCGCCTCAATCCGCCATCGAGTACGACACGGCCGGGGCGGCGACCGCCGGGAGGGCGTCGATCCGGCCGACGGCCGCCCGGAACCGGCCGGTCTCGGCGACGTGGGTGACGACCACGAGCGGAACGGGTGAGTCCCCGTCCCCCTCGGGGGCCTCGTGCTGGACCACCCCGGACACGCTGATCCGCTCGTCGGCCAGAATCCGGGTCACGTCGGCCAGCACCCCCGGCCGGTCGGCCACGAGCAGCCGAAGGTAGAACCGGCTGCGGACCCGCTCGGACGGCTCGACCACGAACCCGTTGGCCTCCCCGGACCAGAGGCGGGCGGCGGCGAACGTGGCCTGGGCCCGGCCGACGGCCAGGTCGATCAGGTCGGCGACGACGGAGCTGGCCGTCGGCATCATCCCGGCCCCCGGCCCCTGGTAGAGCGTCTCGCCGACCACGTCGCCGTGCAGGGCCACCGCGTTGTACGCCCCCCGGACCTGGGCCAGCAGGGCCGTCCGGCGGAGCAGCACCGGGGCGACATGGAGGGCAACAGTGCGAGTGTGAGTGCGAGTGTGAGTAGAAGAAGCCGGCTGCCGTTCTGTGTCTTTACTCGCACTCACACTCGCACTCACACTTTCCCCCGTCCACGCCTCGGCCAGCAGCTTGATCGTGTACCCGAGTTCGGCCGCGAAGCGGATGTCCATCGGGTCGAGCCCGGCGATCCCGTGCCGCTCGATCTGGTCCGGCCGGGCCGCCACCCCGAACGCGATCTGGGCCAGCACCGCCAGCTTGTGGGCCGCGTCCGACCCGTCCACGTCGAGCGTCGGGTCGGCCTCGGCGTACCCCAGCCGCTGGGCCTCGGCCAGGGCGTCGGCGTAGGACACGCCCCGCTCGGCCATGCTGGTGAGGATGAAGTTCGAGGTGCCGTTGAGGATGCCCTGGATGGCCGTGACCTGGTTGGCCGCCAGGCTCTCGCCCAGGGCCCGGATGATCGGGACGCCGCCGGCCACCGCCGCCTCGAAGCAGACCGCCCGGCCGGCCCGCCGGGCGGCCGCGAACACCTCCCCGCCGTGGGCCGCCAGCAGCGCCTTGTTGGCGGTGACGACGTGCTTGCCGGCCGCCAGGGCGGCCAGGACCACCTCCCGGGCGGCGGTCGTGCCGCCGATCAGCTCGACGACGACATCGACCGCCGGGTCGGTCAGGGCGTCCCGCGGGTCCGTGGTGAGGGAGCCGGCGGGCAACTCGACCGGCCGGGGCTTGGCCGGGTCGCGGACCACCACCCGCCGCAGGGCCAGCGGCCGGCCGGCCCGGCGGGCCAGGCGGTCG
>JAIEQO010001077.1 GCA_019747655.1 Gemmataceae bacterium
CGCCTCCTCGTACCGCTCGGCGGCGACGGCGGCGGCGAGCGTCTCCCGCAGGGCGGCGACCTCGGCCCGCCGGCCGGCCGCCCGGGGGGCCTTGCCGGCGTGGGCCAGGCTGCGGTGGATCCGCTCGATCAGCGGCTCCAGGGCGTGCCGGAAGGCGTCGTACTCGGCCGGGCAGCCGAGCCGCCCCTCGGCCCGGAACTCCGGGTACTTTAGCCCGCAGGCCGGGCATTTCAACGCGGCCGGGTCGGCGGCCGCCGGCCCCCCGGGGGGCTGCCCGACGAGCAGCCCGAGCAGGGCCTTCAGGTCGACCTGGGGGGTCGGCTGGTCGGGGATCAGGTTGTGCTCCCGGCCGCACGCCTCGCACAGGTGCAGCTCCCGCCGCTTCTTGTTCACCACCTCGGTCAGGTGGACGGTCGCCGGGTTGTCGCAGAAGTGGCACTTCATGGCCGCCCTCCGGGGCGGAATGACCAATGACGAATGACCCACCAATGACGAGGGAACGGCGACCACCTTATCGGTCCGGCCCGGGCTCCGCTTCGAGTTCGGCGATCAGGTTCCGGATGAACTCCGAGAAGTCGACGGACTTCGCGGGGTCGAGTTCGAGCCCGTACCGCCGCCCTTCCTCGATCTGTTCGGGCGTAAACCGGGGCCAGCCCGGGCCGGCGAGAGGATCGGGGGGTTCGCACGCCATCGGTCACTCCTCCCGGGGGTCGCCGCGGAACCGGACTTCCCTTACCTGGACGAGCCGGTCTGCTTCTTCGACCCCGTACCAAACCGAGATCGGGCCGGCCGTCGCAAACCGCATCCGGACCCGAATGTCCGGGAGGTAGTCGCGGCTCTCGCCCCACTCGTCCGCCTCGTACGTCAGGCGGTACTCCAACTCCCGGAGGGCGGCCCGGACCTCGGCCCGCCGGCCCGCCCGGGTTTCGCGGACGGCGAAGTCCCGGAGCCGGTCGGCCTGGGCCGGCGGGAAGTGGTAGCGGAACCGGTCGGGCGAGCCGCCGGTCACGGGTCCATCGCCTCCAGTTCGGCGATGAGAGCCCGGATGAACTCCGACCCGTCGATCCCGTTCCGCCGGAGGTCCTCGATCTCCTCGGCGGTGAACGGCGGCGGGTCCGGGCCCCAGTCGTAGGCGTCGGCCGCCGGCTCGGGCTTGGCGGTCGGGGCCGGGTCGGGGGTACTCTGTTCGGCGGCCATGTTCGGCCCTCCGGGGTGACTCGGTCAGCCCTCTTCGATCTGCCGGATGCGGTCCCGGACCCGGGCCGCCTCCTCGTACTGCTCGCCGGTCACCAGCTCCTGGAGCCGGCGGCGGAGCTGGGCCAGCTCGCCGTGCCCGGCCTTCCCGTTCGGGTGCCGGCGGGGGGCCTTGCCGGCGTGCTTGGTGTCCCCGTGGACGCTCTCCAAGAGCGGCAGCAGGTCGGCCTGGAAGGCGTCGTAGTCGTGCGGGCAGCCGAGCCGGCCGTGGTTGCGGAACTCGACGAACTTGATCCCGCACGCCTCGCACTGCTTGCCGCCGAGGTCGTCGGCGTCGTCGTCGGCCGCGACGGCCGCCCCCTCGCCCTTCTGGGCCGCCTTCTTCTGCTGCGGCTCGTACAGGTACTTCTTGGCGCAGTCCTCGCACAGGTGGACCTCGTCGAACTTCTCGTCCCCGAGGACCTCGGTGATGTGCAGGGTGGCCTGCTTCGGGCAGCGCTGGCACTTCATCGGCCGAACCCCCTCCGTCCGCCGCCCGCGACCGGGCCGGCACCGCCCATTGTACCCCGCGTGCGGAACCGCCGGTAGGCCGCCGGACTCCCCTTGCCCCGGCCGGCGGCGGCCGGGTATCGTCCCGGGTCAACGTCCCGTCGTCGCGTCAGGGAGGGCGCCCGATGCCCGGCCGGTGGCCTGCGGTGGTCCTGGTGGCGGTGGTCGCGGTCGGCCCGGCCGCCGGGCAAGACCTGACGGCCGAGCAAGTCCGCGATAAGGTCCGTCAGGCGGTCGGCTACGACGCCTTCCAGAAGCTCAAAGACGGCGTCGAGCTGTCCGGCAAGTCCGAGTACTGGGGCATCCCGGGGACGTTCCGCTGCCGCCTCCACCCGGACGGCCGGTACGTCCGCACCTGGACCGGCGAGGGGGACCACGCGGTCGGGTTCGACGGCAAGACCCGCTGGCGGCGCGAGTTCTCCCGGCCGGCCGAGGTACTCGACCTCGGGTACGCCGACCTCGACCGGTTCGTGTTCGGGGTCCTGGCGCACCGCTGGCTGGCTTCGGACGGCGGGTTTGGGGTCGCCCTCGACCCCAACCACCACCGGGCGTACCGCCCGTGCCTGGTCCTGTCCCACCCGGACGCCGGGGCGGCCGCCCGGCTGACCGTCGACCCCGAGACCTGGCGGCCGCGGGCGGTGGAGGTCTCGGGGTCCCGGACTTGGGCGGTCGAGTTCGAGGACCATCGGGAGGTCGGCGGGGCGTGGGTGGCCGGGCGGGTGTCGTTGAACCGGTACGAGGGCGGGCTGACGTTCGCCGCCGACCGGGTCGCCGCCGGGCCGCCCGCTCCGAACGACCCGTTCACCCCGCCGGCGGCGAAACCGGACGCGACCTTCGACCCGGCGGCCCCGGCCCGGCTGGAGGTCCGGCGGGGGGACAACGGGTTCCTGCTGGTCCGCCCGGCGATCGGCGACCGCCCCGCCCCCTGGATGCTGTTCGACACCGGGGCGAAGGGGACGTGCCTGACCCCGGCCACGGCCGACCAACTCGGGCTTCCGGTGTTCGGCCGGCTGACCACCCGGGGCTTCGCGGGGTCGGCACCGGCCCGGTTCCGCCGGACCGGGCGACTGACCCTCGGGCCGGTGACGGTCGGCGGGCTGGTCGGGGCCGAGTTCCCGGCGGCCGCGGCCGAAGCCTTCCGCCTTCAGATCGGAGCCGAGATCGGCGGGGTCGTCGGGGCGGACGTCTTGGCCGCGGTCGTGGCCGAGGTCGATCACCGTGCCGGGACGGTCGCCCTCCACGACCCGGCCGCCTACAAACTCCCGCCCGGAGCCGGTTGGCACCCGACCCGATTCGCCAACGGCCGCCCGTGTCTGGAGGGGACGTTCGAGGGCCGGCACACCGGGCTGTTTCTGCTCGACACCGGGCTGAGCGCCCCGCTCGTCCTCAACGCCTCCGCCGTCCGGCGGCTCCGCCTACTCGATGGCCGGGCGACGAGTTCGGTCGAGATGGTCGCGGTGGGCGGGACGGCCGCCGGCCGGCAGGGGACCGGAGACGAATTCCGGGTCCTCGGCCGGACGGCATCGCAGGTTAAAACACTCTTTATGGAGTCGGACATCGACGACCCCCGGCTGTTGGGGGCGTTCGGCCTCGCCGCCCTCGGGCCCGGCACGGTCGTGTTCGACTACCCCAACCGCCGGGTCGCGTTCATCCCGAAGCCGTAGGGCCCGCCGCGGAGCCGCACCATGGACGACACCCCGACCGGCGGGTTCCGCCACCGCCCGCTGTGGCTGCTGGGCGTCGCCGGGCTGGTCGCCGCCCAGGCCGGGCTCGCCCTCGCCCTGTTCGGCCCCGACCGGACCACCGCCGCCCTCCTCGACGACCGGCCCGTCCTCTCGGGCCGCCACCCCCTCCACCTGTACCACGGCGCCCTCGGGGCCGACGCCTTCCGCCGGGCCGGGACCACCACCCTCTATGACCCCGCCTTCCAGGCCGGCTACCCCAAGACGCCCGTCTTCGACGGCGGCTGCCGGCCGGCCGAACTCTTCCTCGCCGCGGCCGGCGGCGGCTACCGCCCGGCCGCCTACAAGGTCGGGCTGTTCGTCTGCCTGCTGCTCGTCCCGCCGGCGTTCGTCCTGGCCGCCCGCGGGGCCGGTCTGCCGGCCGGGGCCAGCGTCCTGGCCGGGGTCGGGGGTATCGTGCTGTGCTGGTCCGGGCCGGTCCGGCGGATGGTCGAGGCCGGCGAGTTCGACTTCCTCATGGCCGGGCTCGCCGTGCTGGTGTTCGTCCCCTGGATGGGGCGGTACGCCAAGTGGTTCGGGGTCGACTCGTGGCTGGTGCTGGCCGCCGTCGCCGCCGCCGGGTGGTACGCCCACCCGGTCGTCTGGTTCGGGCTCTTGCCGGTCGTGGTCGCCTACTACGTCGTCTTCGCCCCCCGGCAGGAACTCGCCTGGCACCTCGGGCTGGCCGGGATCACCGTGGCCGGCCTCGCCCCGAACGCCTGGTGGCTGGTCGACTGGTGCCGGTACTGGTGGCTCCGCGGGCCGTCCCCCGACGACCACATCCCGCTGCCGGCGTGGGAGGCCGTCGCCGGGTCGCCGGCCGACTACCTGTCGCTGGCGTCGTGTGCCCCGGCCGGGGTGGCGCTGACGGCGTTCGGCGTGGCCGGGCTGGTCGGGGTGTGGCGGTCGGGCCACCGCGGGGCGGCCGGGCTGTTGTTCGTCACCACCCTGCTGACCCTGGCCGCCGCCCGGGTGCTGACGGCGTGGCCCCGCGTCCCACCCGGGGCCGCCGACCGGCTCGTGCCGCTGGCCGCGGGGTTCCTGGCCCCGCCGGTGGCCTTCGCCGGGTGGTGGC
>JAIEQO010000165.1 GCA_019747655.1 Gemmataceae bacterium
CCGCCAGCGCCGAGATCGCCGCCGAGGTCGGGCCGTTCGCCCGGTACGAGGCGAACAAGCCGCACATGCTGCGGGTGATCCGGAACCACCGCCGGGCCGCCTACAACGCCGCCCCGGCCGAGTACGAGGGGTGCAGCGTCACGCCGGTCGGGATCGAGCCGCGGTACTGCCCGCCGGAGCTGCTGGCCGCCGCCCGGGCCGAGGCCGACCGGATGCTCGAACTCGGCGAGAAGCACGGCTACCGCAACGCCCAGGTGACGGTCATCGCCCCGACCGGCACCATCGGCCTGATCATGGACTGCGACACCACCGGGATCGAGCCGGACTTCGCCCTGGTGAAGTTCAAGAAGCTGGCCGGCGGCGGGTACTTCAAGATCATCAACCAGTCGGTCCCGCCGGCCCTGGCCCGGCTCGGGTACGCCCCGTGGCAGGTCGATGACATCGTCCGCCACACCCGCGGGGCCGCCACCCTCCAGGGCTGCCCGCACATTAATCACGCGAGCCTCAAGGCCAAGGGGTTCACCGACGAGGTGCTGGCGAAGGTCGACGAGTCGCTCCCCGGGGCGTTCGAGCTGCCGTTCGTGTTCAACCGCTGGACCCTCGGCGACGCCCTCCTCAAGGACACGCTGAAGATTCCCGCGGAGGTCGTCGAGGCCCCGGGGTTCGACCTGCTCGCCCACCTCGGGTTCTCGAAGCGGCAGGTCGAGGAGGCCAGCACGTTCGTGTGCGGCACCATGACCATCGAGGGGGCCCCGCACCTGAAAGCCGAGCACCTGCCGGTGTTCGACTGCGCCAACAAGTGCGGCAAGCTCGGCAAGCGGTTCCTGTCGTGGGAGTCGCACATCCGGATGATGGCCGCCGCCCAGCCGTTCATCAGCGGGGCCATCTCGAAGACGATCAACATGCCCCACGACGCGACGGTCGAGGACGTGAAGAAGGCGTACTGGCTGTCGTGGCAACTGATGACGAAGGCCAACGCCCTGTACCGGGACGGGTCGAAGCTGAGCCAGCCCTTGAACTCGGTGGCCGACTCGGCCGAGGCGGCCATCCTGGCTTCGGTCGTGGCCGAACCCGAGAAGAAGGACGAACCGAAGGCCGCGGCCGTGCAGGCGGCCGAGACGATCACCGAGAAGCTGGTGGTGCGGTACATCGCCCGCCGCCGGCGGCTGCCGGACCGCCGGGCCGGGTACACCCAGAAGGCCCGGATCGGCAACCACAAGATGTACCTGCGGACCGGGGAGTACGAGGACGGCACCCTCGGCGAGATCTTCATCGACATGCACAAGGAGGGGGCGGCGTTCCGGAGCATGACCAACTGCTTCGCCATCGCCATCAGCCTGGGGCTCCAGCACGGGGTCCCGCTGGAGGAGTACGCCGACGCCTTCCTCTTCACCCGGTTCGAGCCGAACGGCCCGGTCCAGGGGAACCCGTACATCAAGATGTCGACCTCGATCATCGACTACATCTTCCGGGAACTGGCCGTCACCTACCTGGGGCGGACGGACCTGGCCCACGTGATCCCGGAGGACCTGCGGGCCGACGCCCTCCACGACGAGGACGACGACCCGGACTTCGACGGCGAGGAGGTGGTGGGGACGCGGAAGGTGACGGCCGACGAGGCGGCCGCCCCGGCCAACGTCCACCCGCTGGCCCCGCCGCGGTCGGCCCACCTGAAACCGGGCGGGTCGGCCACGGTGGTGGTCGCCGATGGCAAGCCGAACGGGAATGGCAACGGGAACGGCCACGCCAAGCCGAAGGCCAACGGGAACGGCGGCGGGACCGTCACCGTGGCGGCGCCGGTCCGGGGCGGGTTCGTGGCGGCCCCGGCGGCGACCAGCCGGGAGGAGAAGATCAAGATCGCCCGGCAGAAGGGGTACGAGGGCGACCCGTGCTCGGAGTGCGGCCAGCTCACGCTCGTCCGGAGCGGGGCCTGCGCCAAGTGCGACACCTGCGGGACGACCAGCGGGTGTAGCTGATCCGAAGGTTCGGTGGTGAGGCCGTTTCGTAGGGCACGCACCGCGTGCCGCCTTTGTGGCGCCGGCACGCGGTGCGTGCCCTACGAAGCCGAACTGGGCCTAGTCGTGCGGCTGGGCTCGGGGGCGGCTCGGTGGACCTCTCACGGATTCCGGGCCTGATCTCGGTCAACCCACCGGGCTCGGCCGCGGCGATCCGGGCCGCCGCTGATCGGCTCGCCGCGGCACTCCCGGACGAGTACGCCGCCTTCCTCGCCGAGGCGGACGGGTTGCTTGCCAACCACTTCGTCTTGTATTCCGCGGCCGACCTGCCGGAACGGAACGACACATATGAGGTCGCCGAGTACGCCCCGGGCTACGTCACGATCGGGAACGACAACGGCGGTCGGGCGATTGTGATGCGGGGCGGCCCCGGGCCGTCGCCGGTATGCCTTGTCGGCCACGGCACGATGCAGCCGGCCGACATGGTAGCCGTATCGCCGTCCCTCGCCGACTGGATCGCGGCCGGTTGTCCGTTGCGCGAGTAAGCCTCGTAGGGCACGCACCGCGTGCCGGTGGGATGAAGGCGGCACGCGGTGCGTGCCCTACGAAACCAGGCGGGCCGGCCCCGCTCACATACCTCCGGCTTGGTTGGGTCAGAAGTCCCCGTCATCTCGATTTGCGTAGCACTACGATGTCCTGGAACTCGAAGCCGTTCTCCCGGCCGCACCAGAGGCCGTAGCGGATTGGCGGCACCACATCTAGCCCCGCCGACCGGGCCGCGTCGGTCACGAAGCCCTCGTCCAGGGCGATGCACGCCTCCGGCACCTCCCGGCTGTGGACCCGGTAGACGCCCTCCCGTGGCAGCATCACGTGCCGGCACTTCCCGGCGTCGATCAGGGCGTCGGCCTCGGCGTTCAGCAGGTTGAACGTCGCCAGGCAGCGACCGCCCGGCTTGAGCACCCGGCCGAGTTCGGCCAGGTAGTGGGCCGCGTCTTCGGGCAGCAGATGCGTGAACACCGAGGTCAGGAAGGCGAAGTCGAACGAGGCGTCGGGGTACGGGAAGCGGAACGTCCGGGCCGTCCGCCGGCCGTCGGGGTTGTACTCACGGTTGTAAATGTCGGCGTGCTGGAAGCGGAAGTTCGGCCACCGCGGGGTGATCGCTCGGCGACACCAGCGGACGTTGGGCCGGACGATGTCGAACCCGTCGTACCGGCCGCGGTGGGTCAGGTAGCCGGCCAGCGGCAGGGCCATCCGCCCAACCCCGCAGCCCACGTCCAAGACCGCCTCGTCCGGCCGGAGGTCGCACAGCTCGCGGAAGAGGTGCAGGTAGCGGCGGCCCGACTCCCACGACCCACCGATCCCGGTCACGAGTTCGGCCGGCGGGTCGAGCGGGAGCCGGGTGTTGGTCGCCCAATCGGCCCACAGGCGGAGCCGGTCGATTATGTCCTTGCCGGCCCGGCGGACGGCTCGCGGGACGAGCCCCCGGACGGCGGCGAGCGGGTGCGGCACGGCGGGTCCCTCCGCGGCGGGTGTGGCCGACCGCTCGGTATACCCGAGGCGGCCCGTCCGCCGCAACCCGACCCCGCTTCGGCGAGCGGGGGACGTGAGCCACCTGATGCACGAGACCATCAGGGGGCTCACGCCCCCCGCTCGCCAGGAAGAAGGACCCCATGCTACCGCCGCTTCTTCCGCTTGGTCCGGCCGGACAGGTCGGTTACGTCCTCGACGGTGATGTGCGTCCCCTCCGGGATCAGGTCGTGGGGCGGGTCGGCGGCCAGCCACGGGCCGGCCCGGCCGGCCGAGTCGGCCTCCTTGATCAGCTCCTCCTTGCTCCGGGCGTAGGCCGAGATGTCGGCCCGGCACTTCACCCCGTCGGCGGTCCGGCCGTGCAGCCGCAGGTCGAAGCGCATGGCGGTCCTCCCCGCGGCCGTTGTAGGACGGATTGGCGTGGAGGCACAGGCCTCCCGACCTGTGTTAACGGGCTACAGGCCGGGAGGCCTGTGCCACCGGGTCAGACGGCCGGAAACCGTTTGCCCCCGCGGCCCGGGTCGTCGTATCATCAACGCCGCCTGCCCGCCGCCGGGGTCCTCTCATGCGTCCCGCCGCTCTCCTCGCCGTCGGACTGGTCGCCTCGGCCGCCCTCGCCCAGCCGGCGGCCGACCCGGTGTACGACGGGAAGAAGGCGTCCGAGTGGGTGACCACCCTGCGGAACGACTCGTCCCCCCGGAAGCGGGCGGTGGCGGTCACGGCCCTGGCCGAGGTGTGGGCCAAGCACCAGTACAAGGACGCCCTGACCGACATCGGCCGGTCGCTCCGGGTGGACACCAGCCCGGCCGTCCGGGCCCAGGCGGCGGTGGCCGTCGCCGGGCTCCGGCCGGAGGCCGCCGGGGCGATCGAGAACGAGCTGGTCGAGGGACTGAAGGCCGAGAAGGACGCCCGGGTGCGGAAGGAGCTGGCGGTCGCCTTCGGGCGGTTCCCCGAGATCGCCAAGAAGACGGTCGGGCCTTTGGCCTCCGTCCTGGGCGACGCCGACCCGGCCGCCCGGGCGGCGGCCGCCGACGCCCTCGCCAAAGCCGGCCCGGCCGCCCAGGG
>JAIEQO010000567.1 GCA_019747655.1 Gemmataceae bacterium
CCCGGACCTCCCGCCGGACGACCTGCTCGACCTGTCCGACGCCCTCGACGCCCTGGCCGCCGAGGACCCGGCGAAGGCCGACCTGGCCCGGCTGCGGCTGTTCGGCGGGCTGTCGGTGGCCGAGGCGGGCGACGCCCTCGGCGTCTCCCGGGCGACCGCCGACCGGCACTGGGCCTACGCCCGGGCCTGGCTGCACGACCGGCTGTCGGCCGACGGCGGGTAGTGCATCAGTTTGGCTTGGTGGCACAGGCATTCCTGCCTGTGCTCCTGAAGCCAGCACAGGCAGGAATGCCTGTGCCACCAAACCGAGGCGCTACCCGACAGCGGGTAAATTTTCCCGTCCGTGAGGCGCCGGGCCGGCGGACGACGCTATCGGGGGTGAAGTCGATTCCCGACCGGGAGCCCGCCATGCCCGCCGACCCCGCCCGCGTCGAGTCGCTGTTCGCCCGGGCCCTGGGCGTCCCGCCCGAGGACCGGGCCGGGTTCGTGGCCGTCGCCTGCGGGGCCGACCCCGACCTGCGGGAGCGGGTCGAGCGGCTGCTGGCCGCCCACGCCGACCTGGACGCCGCCCCGGAAGCCGGTCCTGGGACCGCGGGCGTCCCGCCCGCCCTGCCCGTCACCGCCGACCTCCCGGCCGACCCGGTGACGCAGACGCATCAGGGGGCTGACGCCCCCCGCTCGCCCGGCACCGTCACCGCCGACCACCCCGGTCGGGGCGAGCACGTCGGGGCGGTCCTGGCCGGCAAGTACAAGCTCGTGGAGGAGATCGGCGAGGGGGGCATGGGCCAGGTGTTCCTGGCCCAGCAGACCGAGCCGGTCAAGCGGGCCGTCGCGGTCAAGGTCATCAAGGCCGGGATGGACTCGAAGGCGGTGCTGGCCCGGTTCGAGGCCGAGCGGCAGGCGCTGGCGATGATGGACCACCCCAACATTGCGAAGGTGCTGGACGCGGGGACGGTGGAACCCCTCCCCCTAACCCCCTCCCCTACGAAGGGAGGGGGGACCGGACCCGGCGGCCCTCTTCCTCCCCCTCTCCCTGCGGGGGAGGGGGCCGGGGGGAGGGGTCTGTCTTCCGCCGGCCGGCCGTTCTTCGTCATGGAGCTGGTCAAGGGCGTCCCCATCACCCAGTTCTGCGACGACCGGAAGCTCACCCCGCGGCAGCGGCTGGAGCTGTTCGTGCCGGTGTGTCAGGCGGTGCAACATGCCCACCAGAAGGGCGTCATCCACCGGGACATCAAGCCGTCGAACGTCCTGGTGGCGCTGTACGACGACAAGCCGGTCCCGAAGGTGATCGACTTCGGGGTGGCCAAGGCCGCCGGGTCGGCGCTCACCGACAAGACGCTGATGACCGGGTTCGGGGCGGTGGTCGGGACGCCCGAGTACATGTCCCCGGAGCAGGCCAGCCTGAACAACCTCGACATCGACACCCGGAGCGACGTGTACGCCCTCGGGGTGCTGCTGTACGAGCTGCTGACCGGCGTCACCCCGGTCGACCGCAAGAGCCTGGGTAAGGCGGCGCTCCTGGAGGTGCTGCGGGTCGTCCGCGAGGTGGAGGCCCCGCGGCCGAGCGCCAAGCTCAGCACCCTCGACACCCTGCCGAGCGTGGCCGCCAACCGCGGCACCGAGCCGGCCAAGCTGTCGCGGCTGATGAAGGGGGAACTCGACTGGGTGGTGTTGAAGGCGCTGGAGAAGGACCGGGCCCGGCGGTACGACACGGCCAACGGGCTGGCCCGGGACATCCAGCGGTATCTGGCCGACGAGGTGGTCGAGGCCCGGCCGCCGAGTACCGGCTACCGGGTGCGGAAGTTCGTCCGCCGGCACAAAGGGCAGGTGGTCGCGGCCGGGCTGGTGCTGGTCGCCCTGCTGGCCGGGATCGCCGGGACGACGGCCGGGCTGGTCGAGGCCCGCCGGCAGCGGGATGCGGCCGACGTTGCCCGGCAGGCCGAAGCCGAGCGGGCCGAGGCGGAGCGGGCCGCCAAGCTGGACGCGGAGGAGCAAAAGGCGAACGCGGTCCGGGCCGCCGAGCGGGAGGCAGCCGAGCGGAAGACGGCCGAGGCGGCCCGGGCGGCCGAGGCGGCGCAGAAGAAGCTGGCCCAGGCCAAGGAGGCCGAGGCGAACGCGGTGGTGCAATTCTTCGAGGACAAGTTGTTCGCGGCCGCCCGGCCGAAGGGGCAGGAGGGCGGACTGGGGAAAGATGTCACCCTGCGGGACGCCATCACCGCCGCCCTGCCGGCGGTGGCCGCCCGGTTCAAAGACCGGCCGGTAGTCGAGGCCCGGCTGCGGCGGACGCTGGGCACCACGTTCCTCTTCCTGGGTGACCCGAACGCGGCGGTCGGGCAGCTCGATCGGGCGCGGGCCCTGGCCGCCGACCGGCTCGGCCCGGACCACCCGTTCACCCTCTCGTGCACGGCGGAGCTGTCCAACGGCCTGGCGGAGCTGGAACTCGGCCACGCCGCCCTGCGGCTTCGTCAGGAGGTGCTGGCGGGCCGCCGCCGGGTCCTCCCGCCGGACCACCCGGACACGCTGTTGGCCATGAACAGCCTGGCCAACAGCTACATCGACGTGGGCCGCCCGCGGGAGGCCGAGGGGTTGCTCACCGAGGTGCTGGCGACCCAGAGGCGGGTCCTCCCGCCGGACCACCCGGACACCCTGGCGAGCATGAGCAACCTGTCCAGCGTGTACGATCACCTGGGCCGCCCCCGGGACGCCCTCGAGCTCATCCGGGAAGCGGCGGCAGGGTACAAGCGGACACACCCGGCCGACCACCCGGACACCCTCGCGGCCCTGTACAACCTGGCCTGCAGCTACGTCGCGGTCGGGCGGCACGCCGAAGCCGTCGAGGCGGGCGAGGAGGCGGCCGCCGGCCAGAAGGCGGTCCTCGGCCCGTCCCACGTCAACACCCTGCGGACCCTCAACAACCTGTGCGGCAGCTACATCGCCCTGGGCCGGCACGCGGACGTCCTCCGGGTGACCGGCGACCTCCTCGCCCACGCCAAGGGGAGCGGTGCCCACCCGGGCTGGGTCGCTCGGGTGTGCGAGTTGCGGTTGCGGTACCCCCAGAAGCTCGGCGACCCGGCCGAGTGCCGGGCCACGGCGGAGAAGTGGGAGGCCCTCGGGTACGCCGACGCGGTTAGCCTGTACTACGCCGCCTGCTGGCGGGCGGTGGCGGCCGGCGTGTACGCGAAGAAGGAGCAGCCGGCCGAGGCGGCGGCCGACGCCGACCGGGCGATGGAGTGGTTGCGGAAGGCGGTGGCCGCCGGGTTCCGCGACCGCAACCACATGGACGGGGACGCCGACCTCGACGCCCTCCGCGGCCGGCCCGACTTCCGGGCCCTGGTCGGGTCGCTCCCAGTCACCGCCCCGCCCCCGCGGCCGGCGAAGTGACCGCCCGGCGTGGTACAATGGCACCCGGAGGAACCACCATGCTCGAAGCCGGCATCGAGACGACGGGCACCCTGCACCCGGACGGGGCGGTCACCCTCGACGAGCCGCCACCGCTGGCCCCGGGCCGGGTGCGGGTGGCGCTGAGCCCGCTGCCGGCGGTCCGGCTGCCCGACCCGCCGTACCCGGACGAGTCCATCCCGGCCCCGTTCGACCTGCCCCGGGAGGGCCCGGTGACGCCCGTCGTCGCCGAGTGGGTCGAGTACCCCTACCCGGACCTGTCCGCGTTCGGATTGGACGGTGCGTCGTGATCTACGAGCACCCCGAGCCAGACGCGCCGCTGACCCAGGGCGACATCATCACCGGCTGCCCGCTGGTGTTCTGGCGGCACGACCCTGGGCAACCCGACCCGCGGTCCGTGCAGTCGACGGCCACGGTCGTCGTCCTCACCCAGGCCTGCGACCTCGCCCAGGCGAAGGCCGGTCGGACCCTCGCGGCCGTCGTCCACCAGGTCCGGTTCCTGGTCGATTCCGGCCTGCTCAAGGCCGCCACGATCCGCGACCAGGTCCGCGCCCATCGGGTGTACGGCTGGTACTTCCTGCCGGCCGGCCCGGGCGTCGACGAGTCGCTCGTCGACCTGCGAGACCTGCACACCCTCCCCCGGTCGCTGCTCGAGCAGTTGATCCGCGCCGGCCATCGCACCGCCCGCATCGCCACCCCGTACCGCGAGCACCTGGCCCAGCACTTCACCACCACCTATGCCCGGATCGCCCTGCCCGAGCCGTACCCCACCGACCCCGACATCTGACCGGCCGGCCGTCACGCGATCCGCAGCAGCACGCCTCCTGGTAGCGCCGACCCTGCCGCTCTGGCTGACCGCCGACCGGGCCGTCCCGCTCGACCTGGAGGCCGGCTACCAACAGGTGTGCGACGACCTGTCGATCGCCTGACGGCCGGCCGGCCTCTCAGGCGGCCGATCATGCCGGCTCATGGTGGCTCGGGTGGGATTGTGCCGATTCTGCCGATTTTTTCGTAGACACCCACGTCCGCCCGCGGATATGATCCGGCCTCGGTCCTCTTCTCCCACCGCCACCCCGCCCCCGCGGCCGGGGCGGCCGCCGCGGTCCCCGGGTCGCCCATGCCCGCCGCCTGGCGACGCCTGCTCCGCCGC
>JAIEQO010000173.1 GCA_019747655.1 Gemmataceae bacterium
ACGGCCCGGACCGCTCGGGCGGGCGGGCGGCCCGGGCCGGGGACGCCACCGGGCGGTCGTCGTCCGGCGGTTCGGGGGCCGGGGCCGGCTCGACCCACTTGAACCGGTCGGCCCCGCCGACGCCCTCCGCGTGGACCGACGACCGGGCGACGGCCGACCCGAACGACTGGTGGGAGAACTTCGGCGGGCGGTTCGGGGAGGCGGACGCCACGGGTCGGTCCTCGGGCGGGTCGGTCAGCGGGCCCAGGCGGCCAGGTTGGCGGCCACGTCCGGGGTGACCCGGACGGCCAGGTTGGCGAGGTCGGCCCGCGGCACCCCGGCCGCCTTGTCGGCCGGCCCGTAGGCGTGGACGCCGACCGCCACCCGGTCGGCCCCGTCCCGGTAAAACACCGGCCCGCCGCTCTGGCCGGCGGCCGAGGCCATCGGGTAGCGGAGCGTCCGGTCCCGGACCCCGGCCAGCCGCCCGGTCGCCACCCACAGCGTCCCGGCCGGCCGGTCGGACGGGTACCCGGCCAGGTACGAAAAGGCGAGGGTGCGGAGCCGGTCGTCGGGCAGGGCGGCCCACCGGAAGCACCCCCCGTGCCGGACCGGCTCGGCCAGCCGGACCGCCCCGTAATCATACTCCAGCCGCTGCCCCTCGGTCCAGCCGGCGACGGCGTGGAGGTCGTCGGACACGTGGGTCGACTGGCGGCCCGGCCCGTCCCGCCCGGGGTACACCTCGACCCGCCGGGCCCAGCCGAAGTCGCGGTGGTAGAGGCAGTGGCCGGCCGTCACCACCGCCCGCGGGCCGGCCAGCCACCCGGTCCCGCACACCCGGGCGACCGGGAACCCGCGGCCGTCCAGCCACACCGCCCGCAGCCAGCAGACCCACCGCCACGGGGGCTGGTCGGTCGTGACCACCCGCCGGCGGTCGTCGGCCGGCCCGATCGGCGGGGGGTGGTCACGACCGACCGGCTCGGCCGCCGCCCCGCGCCAGGCCAGGTAGTCCGGGTCGGTGAAGGCGTCGTCCCCGAACGGCGGCTCCGGCTCGCCCCAGCACTCGGCCGGGCAGGGGGGCGGGGCTTCGCGGACGCAGGCGTTCGACACCCGAACGGACAGCGGGTCGGTCGGGACGGACGGAGGTGCGACCGTCGGGGGTACGCGAGGGGAGGCCGCGGCCGAATCGGTCGGGTCGTGCTGGCGGCAGAGGCGGACCGGGGGCATGGCGGGCGGCTACTCCTTCCACGCCGTGATGTCGTCGTACACCCCGTCGGTGATCCGGGTGGCCGAGTTCCCGGACACGTCCCCGTAGTTGTGGATGCCGACCGCCACCCGCTCGGCCCCGGCCTTCTCGAACACCGGGGCCCCGCTCTGCCCGCCGAACGTGCTCAGGTTGTACACCAGCTTTTGCGGCAACACCTGTTGCAGCACCCGGGCCGCCCCCCACAGCTCCCCGGCCGGCTTGTCCGCCGGGTACCCGAACACGTTCACCACCAGCCCCCGCAGGTCGGCGTCCGGGTAAACCGCGTAAGCCAGCCACCCCAGGTCGAGCGGCTCGGGCAGGAGGATCGCCCCGTAGTCGTAGGCCGGGTTCTTCCCGTCGGTCCACCCGGTCACGGAACGGAGGTCGTCCGAGACGTACCGGCCGAGGGACGTGTCGGCCCCGTTCCGGCCGGGGTAGACGACCACCTGCCGGGCCCACCCGCCGTGCCGGTGGAGGTAGACGCAGTGGCCGGCGGTGATGACCGTCCGCGGCCCGGCCAGCCACCCGGTGCCCACCCAGCGGGTGCCGTTGGCGGCGGTGATCTCCAGCGAGCAGATGCACCGCCAGGGGAAGTCCCGGGTGTTCGTCACCCGCCGCCGGTCGTCGTCGGCGAACACCAACTCCGGGGCGAACGCTTGGGCCGCGTTGTCCCCGCTCTTCTTGAGGGCGACCAGGCTGACCGAGTCGGTGTACGAGGCGTGCCAGGCGTCCAGGGCCGGGCCGGCGTCGGCGGCCGCGGCCTCGGCCGTGACCCCGGACGGGACCGGCCCGAACTCGGCCTCGCCCCGCACCCCGGCCGGGGCCGCGGTCTTGGCCGCCGGGGCGGCCGACTTCGGCCGGGCCACCCGGACGCTCACCGGCGGGGCCCCGGGCTGGCCCCGGGACTCGGCCGGGCGGGGGAGCTTGGCCTCGTCGCCGACCCACTGGGGGGAGTACTTCCGCGGGGCCGGGACCGGGACGGCGGGCATCGAACGGTCCTCCGACAAGGGCTACGGGACCGCCTCCGACCGACGCCCGGTTATGACCTCACGCCTTCCACGCCTCCAGGTCGGCGTACACGACCGGGTCGATCCGGGTGGCGAAGTTGGACGACTCCCCGCCGTAGTTGTGGATGCCGACGGAGGTGTACTCGTCCCCCTCCTTGACGAACACCGGGCACCCGCTCTGCCCGCCGTAGGTGTCGATGTTGTAGAAGAGCTGCTTCGGGGTCACGTCCACGAGCTTGCGGAAGTGGCCCCATAGGGCCGACCCGTCGTTCTTGTCGGCCGGGTAACCGTACACGTTCACCGTCATCCCCCACAGGGCCGGGTCGTCGTACACCCCGAACCCGAAGAACCCGACGGAAAACGGCCGGGGGAGGACGATCGCCCCGTAGTCGCTCTGGGCGGCGGACGGGGTCCCGGGGGTGCCGTGGGCCCACCCGTCGACCGTCCGCAGGTCGTCCGACTCCTGCGACCCGAACGGGGCCGACCCGTCCAGGTAGGCCGGCGTCACCTCCACCTTGGCCGCCCACCCGCCCTTCCTGTGCAGCCAGACGTTGTGCCCGGCGGTGGCCACCGTCCGCGGGCTGATCAGCCACCCGGTCCCCAGGTACTGCTCGCCGGTCCGGGCGGTGACGATCAGCCGGCAGATGGCCCTCCACGGGTAGGCAAACGGGTCGTCGAAGTCGGCCACCCGCTTGCGGTCGTCCGGGAAAAAGACGGTTTCCGGGGTCGGGCCGTAGGACGCCACCGAGGCCGGTAAGAGCCGACCGCCGACCGCCTCGGTGCCGGCCGCGACCGGCCAGCCGTCGAACGGCAGGGCCGGCTCCCCCTTGAGGACGAGGGAGAACGGGTCGGCGACCTCCGGCCGGCTCGCACGGTCCTCCCGGCTGGAGAGCCGACGGCCGCGATCGCCGGCCGTTTCGCCGCGAGGCGGGCGGGTCGCCGGGGCGTCGGTGCCGCGGTCGGCCTTCGCCCGTTTGCGGGCGGCGGGGACCGGGACCGACCCGCCGGCCTTCTTGCCGGTCCGGGTGCTCTTGGGCTCGTCGGGCATGGGGCGACCTCGGCTGGGGTCCGCCGGACGGGACGCTCGGAAATGCGTCCCATCACGCTCCCATGTTAAACTGGGCAAAATGGCTGTCCAGCTCAGTTCGGGCCAAAACCGCCGGCGGATGGGTGCGGCGGGCTCCCGTAGGGCCGGCTGTGCCGGCAGGCCGGCACAGCCGGCCCTACCAGAATGATCGGAATCAGGCCCGTGCGGGGAGCACCCGGGGCATCGAAGACTCTGCCCCGGCCACCCGAACCCACTCGCCGGCTACCGCAGGAACGGGTTGGTCCGCTTCTCATGCCCGACGGTGGTGGCGGGGCCGTGCCCGGGGTAGACGACCGTGTCCGGCGGGAGCGGCCAGAGCACCCGCTCGACGTGCCGCTTCAGCTCGGGGAAGCTGCCGCCGGGGAAGTCGGTCCGGCCGATGCTTCCGCGGAACAGCACGTCGCCGCCCAGCACCATGAGCGGCGTGGTCTCGCGGATCAGGTAAACGACGTGGCCGGGCGAGTGGCCGGGGATGTCCCGCACCTCCAGTTCGATCCCGGCGAGGGTGATCTTCTCCCCTCCCTTCAGCAGCCGGTCGGCCGGCGGGCTGGTGACGGCCATGCCGAAGGCGGCGCTCAGGTTCAGCTCCGGGTCGGTCAGCATCGGGGCGTCGCCGGCGCCGATCAGCAGTGGGGCGTCGGGGAAGGCCGCCTTCAGGTCGGCGTTCCCGGCGATGTGGTCGCTGTGCCCGTGGGTGCAGACCAGGGCCGCGGCGGTCAGCCCGCGGTCGGCCAGGGCCTCCAGGATCAGGTCCGGCTCGAACCCCGGGTCGATGACGAACGCCTCGGAGCCGCCGTCCCGCCAGACGACGTAGGAGTTCTCGGCGAACGGCTGCGACTCGACGGCCAGGATTTGAATGGGCATGAGGCAATCCTCTAGACCCCTCCCCCCGGCCCCCTCCCCCGCAGGGAGAGGGGGAGGAAACCCCGAGCCGAGCCGGGCGTGAGGCGACCCTCTTCTCCGGTCCCCCCTCCCCCCGCGGGGGAGGGGGTTAGGGGGTGGGGTCTTCTTTGTCTTTACTCCCCCTCTCCCCGTGGGGCGGGGGCCGGGGGGAGGGGTCTCCTCACAAGTCTACGAAACTGCCCTTCCCGCCGGTCCCCGCCGCGGGTATGGCCGCCGCAAAGTCCCCGGTCCCCGGGTTCGGAGGCGGTCCCATGACGATGTCGCGGCGGGAGTGGCTGGCGGTGGCGGCCGGGGGCGTGGCGGCCGGGGTGGCGGCGGCCGCCGACCCGCCG
>JAIEQO010000853.1 GCA_019747655.1 Gemmataceae bacterium
GCCCTTGTTCGGGGCGACCGGCCGGGCCCGGCCCGACGGGGTCGGGTCCCCGCCGCCGGCCCGCAGCTCGGTCGTCCCCTTCCCGCTGACCCGGGACGACAGGTCGCGGGCGATGTTGGCCTTGAGCAGGAACAGGACGGCGAACGAGGTGTCCACGTCGGGCGAGGCCCGGTGGCCGGCGGTGGCCTGCCACGACCCGTCCCGCTGCTGGGTCTCGAGCAGGAACCGGGCCCCGACGTCGTACCAGTCGACCCCGCCGATCTTGTCGGCCCCGTAGATCACCCCGACCCGCTCCAGCGACCAGAGGAAGTACAGGTCGCCCAGGAGCCGGACCCCGCCGCCGGTGAACAGCGCCCCGAGCCCCTGGAAGCCGGCCTGGACGGCCCCGTCGACCGCGTCCGGCGGCCGCCGGTCCTTCTTCCCGCCTCCGTCCTCCCGGGTGACGAACGGGTCGGACGGGTCCCGGGCCTGCTTCTCCTTCTCCTTCTCCCGCCTCCCCGCCCGGGCGGCGGCCCACTTCTCCTCCTGCCGGGCCACGTAGGTGGACAGCCCGAGCAGCCCGGCGCAGGTCATCGACCCGGACGTGTTGTCCGCCGGGGCGGTGGTGTACGCCCACCCGCCGTCCCTCCGCTGGGCGTCCCGGAACCGGGCGGCCACCCGGTCCAGGGCGTCCTCGACCGGCACCCCGTGCTTGCGGGACGCCCAGACGGCCAGGAGGCCGAACTGGGTGTTCGAGTGGTCCCCGGCCTGGCTGGCCGCCGCCTTCGGCAGCTTCCCGTAGTACTCGGCCACCAGCGGGTGGAGCTGGGGGTTGCCCTTGTCGTCCTTCAGCCCGGGGCCCAACTTCTTCTCGGTCAGGGCGGCCACGAACGGGGCGTCGAGGGGGTCGGCCGGGCAGGTGTACTCCCACACCCCGGACGGCTTCTGGCCGGCCAACAGCCGGCACGCCAGGACCTGGATGAGCGGGACGTCGGCCGGGTCCTCCAGCTTGTCCAAAAACAGCAGGCAGAGGGACGCCTGGTACGTCTTGCCCTCGGTCAGGGCGGCCTTGCGGACGGCCGCGGCGATCGCCTGGATGGTTGGGTCGGTGGCCGGCAGCTGGGCCTCGATCAGGGCGATCCCGGTCAGGGCCGGCGGGCCGATCCCGTGGCTGCCCCCCCAGCCCCCGCCGGCGGCCAGCCCGTCCTTGAGGTACGCCACCCCCCGGTCGACGGCCGCGGTGACCTGGGCCTGGGGCGGGGCGGCCGGGGCCGGCCGGGCGGCGGCTACGACCGCGGCGGACAAAACCACGACTTTGGCGAAACGGACCGGCGAAGCCATCGGCGGGACCCTTGCGGGGGGCGCGGACCTCCCGGTCCACTCTACCACACCGGCCGGGCGGGCGGCGAGGGGGTAGTCGGCGGAATTGGTCAACCGGTGCCCACCCGTGGGCAGCGGGCGGCCACCCGGCCCCGGCTACCGGGCCGTCAGGTCGGCCGGGACGAGGTGGTTGACCATGTACGTCCGGCGGTCCGGGTCGCGGGCGTCCGGCTGGGCCCGGCCGCGGTCGTCGGTGCAGCGGGCCAGCAGCTCGACCGCCCCGCCGGCCGGCCGCCGCCGGGTGTACGTCCAGTCCCGCCAGCAGAACGGCTCGGCCTTCCGGTCGAGGTCGGCCTCGGCCCAGGTCTTGCCGCCGTCGGTGCTGACCTCGACCTTGTGCACCCCCGCCTCCCCGGCCCAGGCCTTCCCGGCCGCGCGGGCCATCGGCCCGCCCGCCCCGGCGACCTCCGCGACCGAGGCGACGACCGCCTTCGGCTGCATCTCGGTCACGGGCCGCAGCGTCGGCAGGCCGTCGACCCGCTCGAAGTACGAGTAATCCAGGGTCTGCCAGAACCCGGCGTAGGGCCGGTCGGTGACGACCACCTTCGTCAGCCACTTGACCGACGCCATCCCGTACCACCCGCCGACCACCGCCCGGACCGGGGCCCCGTGGTCGGCCGGGAGCGGCCCGCCGTTCATCCCGGTCGCCAGCAGCACCTCGTCCCGGCGGGCCTTGGCCAGCGGCAGCGACCGGTCGAAGGTGATCGGCCCGGGGCTCGGGGGCGGCCCGGCCACCGCCCCGCGGTCGGCCCCGACCAGGATCACCTCGGCCGCCCCCGGCTTCACCCCGGCCCGGTCGAGCACGGCCCCGAGCGGCACCCCGGCCCAGGCCGCCGTCCCGACCGCCCCGGTCCCCCACTGGAGGCCCTGGACGGCCGGGGTCAGGAACACCCGCCCGTTGCCGGCGCACTCCAGGGTCAGCGGCTTCGTCACCTGCGGCAGGTCGAGCAGGTCCTGGAGCGACAAGCTGAGCGGCTTGTCGACGTGGCCGGCGACGGCCAGCCGGTACGCCCGCGGGTCGAGCTTCGGGGCGGGGAAGTGGCAGCGGACGTAGAACCGGTCGGTCGGGGTCTGCCACGGGCCGAGGTCGGCGGCCGGGGTCTCCAGGTTCCGCGGCTCCCGCATCCGGACGATCCGCCCGCTGTACCGGCGGTCGGGCGCCTCCGCGGGCTGGGCGGCGGCCCGGCCGGCGGCCAGCGGCGACGCGGCCGCGGCCCGGAAGAGGTCCCGGCGGGAGAAGGGCATTTGTTCCTCCGGCAGAAGATTCACCACAGAGTCACAGAGAGCACGGAGCAGAGGAAGACAGGGTTCGGAACAAACTCTGTCCTTGTCTGCTCTGTGCTCTCTGTGACTCTGTGGTGAACTCCGTTTTCTAGAACCCCAGCCCCTTGGTCGAGGTCTTGATCCGGACCAGCTTGTCGTTCGCGCAGATGTACAGGACCGACCCGTCGTCGCCCCACCCGCAGTTGGCGTTCTTGTCGCCGATCACGATCTTCCCGAGGTAGGCCCCGTCCGGGGCGAACACGAACACCCCGTCCGGGCCGGTGGCGAACACGTTCCCGGCCTGGTCGACCTTCAGCCCGTCCGGCAGCCCGGGCTTGCCGGCCTTCACCTCGGCGGTCGCGTCGAAGAGCACCTTCCCGGCCCCGAGGGTGCCGTCGTCCTTCACCGGGAAGCTCATCCAGATCGCCTTGTCCGGGTCCGAGTTGGCCACGTACAGCGTCTTCCCGTCGGGCGACAGGCCGATCCCGTTCGGCCGGGTCATCTCCTTGGTCAGGAGGACGACCGTGCCGTCCGGCTTGAGCCGGTAGACGCCCTGGAAGTCCAGCTCCTTGGCCGGGTCCTTCATCTGGCCCGGGAGGCCGTAGGGCGGGTCGGTGAACAGCCAGTCGCCGTTCTTGTCCATCACCAGGTCGTTCGGGCTGTTGAGCCGCTTGCCCGTGTACTTGTCGGCCAGGGTCTGGAACTTGCCGTCCTTGCCGAGCCGGGCCACCCGCCGGTCGCCGTGCTGGCAGAGGATCAGGTTCCCGTCCTTGTCCAGGGCCAGGCCGTTGGACCCGGGCTCGTCCCCGTCGAACTTCTTGTCGCCGGTGTACCCGCTCGGCTTGAGGAAGTCCTTGACCCCGTCCTTGGCCGACCACCGGACGACCCGGTTGTTGGGGATGTCGGAGAACAGGAGGTGGCCGCCGTCCGGGCCCTTGACCCAGACCGGCCCCTCGGTCCACTTGAACCCGCCGGCCAGGACCTCGACGGCGGCGTCCTTCGGGATGAGCCGGTCGATCCGCGGGTCCTTGCGGTCGACCCCGCCGAGGGCGGCGGCCTTCTCGGGGGCGGCGGGGGCCGGGGTGTGGGTGAGGCCGGCGGCCAGGAGGAGGGCGGCGGCCGCGGCGAGCGCGACGGGGCGGGGCATGGGGGTGGGGTCTCCGGGGGCGGCCGCCGGGGGAGGTGGGGGTGGGGAGCCGCCCGGCCGGGCCGCTTCCCGGACATGGTATCCGGCCGGCAAGGCCGCACAAGCGGGCGGCGGGCGGTGAAGATTCGGTGATGCCCTGGCCGGGGGCGGGTGTTAAGATCGTCTCCGCCTCCCTCCGCCGTCATCCCGTCCGCCGACCCCGGGGCCCGTTCATGCGCCAGGAATATTGGATCATGCTGTTCGGCTGGCTGGTCGTGGCGGCCTGGGTGCCGCTGGTGATCGCGGCCAACCGGAAGGTCCACCCGAAGGCCCTGTTCCTGCTCTTCACCGTCGAGCTGTGGGAGCGGTTCAGCTTCTACGGGATGCGGGCGTTCCTGGTGCTGTACCTCGTCTCCCTGGCGGCCACCGGCGGGTTCGGGTTCGACAAGAAGGCGGCCTACGCCATCTACGGGGCGTACGGGGCCCTGGTGTACCTGTGCCCGCTGGCCGGCGGGTTCCTGGCCGACAAGGTGCTGGGGTTCCGCAAGGCCATCATCTGGGGGTCGGTCCTGATGGCCGCCGGGCAGTTCACCCTGGCCGCCAGCCAGGGGGAGGGCGAGCGGGGCGACCCGGCCCTGCTGTTCGCCGGGCTCGCGCTGCTGGTGACCGGGAACGGGTTCTTCAAGCCGAACATCTCGAGCATGATCGGCAAGTACTACCCCCAGGGGGACCCGCGGCGGGACCAGGCGTTCACCATCTTCTACATGGGGATCAACACCGGGGCGTTCATCAGCCCGCTGACCTGCGGGGC
>JAIEQO010000243.1 GCA_019747655.1 Gemmataceae bacterium
ACCGGCCCCGGCGGGGCCCCGGTCGGCGGCCCGAGCAGCGGCCCGGGGCCGTACATCGGCCCGACCACCCCGACCCCCGGGCCGGGGCCGCAGCCGGCCCCGAACGGCATCCCCGGCGGCCTGTAAGTTTCCCGGGCCCGGCGGCTTCGGCCGCCGGGCCTCCTTCGCCCGCCCCACCCGATGCGCACCATGAGCCGGTCTGCTTTTCCCGTCCGGGCGTTCGCCCTCGCCCTCGCCCTGTGCATGACCACCGCCGGCCCGGCCGCGGCCGCCGACCCGGGTTCGCCCCCCGGGCCGGCCCCGCTGTTCGCCGGGTACTGGGGCGAGTTCGTCGACCACTGGGTCGGCAAGCTCCGCCAGCAGAACGGGGTGGTGATGGCCGCCCTCGGGGTCGGGGCGGTGGCCCTGGTCATCATCACCCGGGGGAAGTGGCTGAAGTAGTCATCAGTCATCAGTCATCAGTCAGCAGTCATCAGCAGCGGTGACGAGGTCCGGCTCCTGACGGCTACTGGTCACTGATTACTCGTCGCCGAGGCACACCATGTCGAACAGCCGCCACGCCGTCGCCGCCGAGTGGGAGCCGAACCCGCCGCCGGAGGCCCCGACCGCCCCGGACACCCTGGCCGAGGCCGGGCTGACGGGCGGGTTCGTCGGGGAGATGGTCCTGCGGGCCCTGTACTCCCGGGGGGCGATGCTCGGCCGGGACATCGCCATGCTCCTGTGCCTGCCGTTCAAGGTGGTCCGGGACCCGCTGAAGTTCCTGAAGGACGAGAAGTGCATCCAGGTCGACGGCGGCGACCTGGTCGGGGAGGTGAGCTACAAGTTCAGCCTGACCGACCTGGGGCGGAAGCGGGCCCAGGACGCGATGGAGCAGTGCGCCTACGTCGGCCCGGCCCCGGTCCCGCTGGACGACTACGTCGAGCAGTGCTACCGGCAGACCGTGACCGGCCTCCAGTGCTACCCGGAGGCCCTGCGGGCGCCGTTCTCCCACCTGGTCCTGAAGGAGGAGATGTTCACCGCCATCGGGCCGGCCATCATCAGCGGCCGGAGCGTGTTCATCTACGGCCCGCCGGGGAACGGGAAGACGGCGATGGCCCGGGCGATCGGCGACTTCATGAACACCGCCGGCGGGTCGATCTACATCCCCTACGCCTTCGTGGCCGACGGGAACATCGTGACCGTGTTCGACCCGTCGCTGCATGTCCTGGACGACACCGCGGCCGAGGTGGACGACGGGGACGCGGCCGTCCGCAAGCTCCTGTCGGCCGGGGCGACGGACCAGCGGTGGGTCCGCATCCGCCGGCCGGTGATCGTCACCGGGGGCGAGCTGAACCTGTCGATGCTCGACCTGCGGTACAACGCCGAGGCCAACTTCTACCAGGCCCCGATCCACTTCAAGGCGAACGGCGGGGTGTTCCTGATCGACGACTTCGGCCGGCAGCTCGTCAGCCCGAAGGAGTTGCTCAACCGGTGGATTCTGCCGCTCGAAGACCGGCACGACTTCCTGACGGTGGCCAGCGGGAAGAAGTTCCAGGTGCCGTTCGAGCAGCTCATCATCTTCAGCACCAACCTCGACCCGAAGGACCTGGTGGACGACGCCTTCCTCCGCCGCATCCGGCACAAGGTCGGCATCACCGCCCCGACCCGGGACGTGTACGAGAAGATTTTCGCCGGCCAGTGCAAGCGGCTGGGGATGAACTCCGACCCGGCCGCGGTCGCCTACCTGTACGAGCGGTACTACGACCGGGGGCGGGCCCCGCGGGCCAGCGACTGCCGGGATTTGCTCGAAACGGTGCAGTCGATCTGCCGATACAGACGGCAACCCGTGCACCTCACGCGCGACCTGATCGTCGAGGCCTCGGCCAGCTTCATCGCCGAGTTCAAGTGAGGGGAGCACAGCCAGGAATGGCTGTGCCACCGGGCGGGTTTCGGTGGCACAGCCATTCCTGGCTGTGTGTTCCCCGGGGGTAGGTCATGGACGGCCGGCGGTTTCCACGGTGGGTGGTGGTCGGCGGGCTGGCGGCCGGGCTGGCCGGGTGCAAGTCGCCGTCGACCGGGCTGCCCGGGCCGCCCCCGCCGGGCAAGTCCGCCCAGGCGGCGATGGGGGGTGTGCCCCAGGGCGTCACCCCGGGGCTGCCGCCCGAGATGGCCCCGCCCCGGCCGAAGAAGACCGGGCCGATGCCCGAGTTCGAGGCGGCCTACGCCGACACCCACATCGAGCGGGCCTTTTCCGACCCGCCCCCGCCGGACCGGGACGCCCTCCTGGACACCGCCCGGGCCCGGTACGCCCGGGCCCTGAAGGCCGACCCGAAGCACAAGGGGGCGCTGCTCGGGATGGCCCGGATGCACGCCCGGCTGGGCGAGCGGGAGCGGGCCCTGGAGTGGTACAAGAAGTACCTGAAGGCGTACCCGGAGGACGCCGGGGCGGCCCACGAGGTCGCCTACGCCCACGCCCGGTGGGGCGACTGGGCCGGGGCGGTGGCCTGGTGCGACGCGGCCCTGAAGGTCGACCCGGAGAACCGGACGGTCGCCAAGACGAAGGGGTTCTGCCTGGCCCGGGCCGGGCGGCCGGACGAGGCGGTGGCCGTCCTCTGCCGGGTGATGACCGAGTCGCAGGCCCGGTTCCACGTGGCCGAGGCGCTGGACGACCTCGGGGCGTTCGACGCCAGCCGCGAGCAGCTCCACCTGGCCCTCCGGGCGGACCCGAACTTCGTCCCGGCCCGGGAGGTGTTGGTCGAACTCGACACCCCGCCGGCGGCACCGGCGGCCGAGGCGAACCCGGTCGTCCCGGCCGGCTACCAGGTCCCGGCCGTCAGTCCTCGCTGACCACTTCGGCGGCCGCGCGGGTGCAGAGGGCGGCCAGCGTCCGGATCGGGATCGCCTCCCGGAGGAACCGGACGCTCCCGTCGGCCATCGCGGCGTTCGCCCCGCCGGGGTGGAAGGCGTAAATCTCGAAGGCGTTGTTGCAGTTCACCCCGCACGGCCCGGTCAGGGTGTTCCCGTCCGGGCTCGTCCCCTCGACCCCGAACCCCTTCTGGTGGTCGGCCCACACCCCGCCGACCGCCTCCCCCGGCCCGTCCCCGCCGAACGGCGGCACCCGGTCCGCCACCCGCCGCCCCTTCACCCAATACTCGGGCCGGCTCGCGTCCTCGGTGACCAGGATCGTTTGGGACAGCCCGTCGGTGATCTGGTTAAACGCCGACCCGCGGGAGTTGATGACGCCCCACCACGTCTGGCCGTACCCGGCCGGGTTCGGGTACTCCAACATCGCCATCAGCGGCTGGCCGATGACCGACACGTTGGTGTAATCCCACGCCGCCCCGGTGAACGGCGAGCCGGGCGTCCCCGGCACGGCCGACCGGCCGACCCGCCCGGGGCTGGCGCTCGGGCAGAGGAAGGTCGGCACCTTCGCCATCCGGGCCGGCTCGTTGGCCGGGTCGTGCCAGTGGGCGGTCATGACGTAGATGGCCCGGACCGGCTCCTGCTCCAGGTACGGGAGCACCAGGGCCGGCCAGCCGTGCCGGTACGGGGCGGTGACGTGGGACGACGGGAACCGGCCGGCGGCCACCTCGTAGTTCGAGCAGGCGAGGGCGATCTGCTTGAGGTTGTTCTGGCACTTGGCCCGGGCGGCCGCCTCCCGGACCTTCTGGACGGCCGGCAGCAACAGGCCGACGAGCACCGCGATGATGGCGATGACGACGAGCAGCTCGATCAGCGTGAACGCGGGCCGGTTCTTCACGACGGGCATCCCGGGGGCGGAGAGGGTCGCCCGTTGGTGTACCACCCGCCCGGCCGCCCGGCGACCGCCGCGGGCCGTCACAGGACGGCCCGGATGACCTCGCCGCGGCTGGCCGGGAACGGCCGGCCCTGGCCGTCGGTGATCCCGGCCGTTGTCCATAACTATAAATTTCGTTTGCTCAATCTAAGTATACTGAAGGCGGGCGTCCGGTGTCCGGCCGCGTCGAGAATGCCGAGTTTGTGTGACGGATTTTGCTTGACACACGGGTTTGGCAACCGACAATCCAAACTCGCGGCCCGCTCCAGACCCCGCCAGGTTCCAGATGGAACCACTCATCCGAGGACGAGCCATGCTGTCGAAGATGTGTGCGAAGCGTGAGAGGAAGCAGCTGGTCCGGTCCCTGAAGCAGGCGTTTCGCCCGCGACTGGAGGGGATGGAAGAGCGGTGGGTGCCGGACATCACCGACATCGTCTTCACCCCCACCAACGGGGTGCCGATCGCCCTCGCCCAACCCGTCGGCCCCGGGGCGTTGCTGTATAACACGACGCCGGCCGAGGCGGCGAAAATCGCCCGGCAACTCCCCGGCATGGTCAAGACCAGCGTGCGGCAGGCACACACGCAGGCGACTTGGGAACTCAACCAGCTCGTCACCTCCTTGTACCCTCATCCGCAACTCCACCCGACGGCGGTTGCGATGCTTTCTTACGTTAATCCCGTGCAGCCGACGCCCTACACGTTCAACCCGCAGATGCTCTGTTGAATCCCTTTCGGGTGTAGGCCCGTCGAATGAGGTATGAAGACCCCAACCCCGATGACCAACTCCC
>JAIEQO010000969.1 GCA_019747655.1 Gemmataceae bacterium
TACGTCATCCCGGCCTCGGGGGGGGGTGCCGAGTCGGCCGGGGTGCCGCGGGCGGCCCGCTTCGCCGCGGCCCGCCGCTCGGCGGCCTCGATCAGCGCTTTCCCCTCCGGGGTCAGGCCGTCCTGGAAGTTGATCTCGATCACGCCCCGCCAGTGGTCGTACGGACCCGGCACCCAGTCCGGGCTCATCGGGTCGCCGGGGGCCAGACTCATGTGTCGCCCTCCACGAAGAGTTCGAGCTTCCCAGGGGTGCCGCCGAAGTCCATCTGCAACTCGTACCGGCCCGGTGCCGGTAATTTCAGGTCGCGGAGCCGCACCGCCCACCCCCGCGACCGGAGCCGGTGGGGTCCGAGCGGGAGGCCGAAGTCGACCGCCCGCGGCCGCTCCTCGGAGATGAGGACCGGGGCGGCGGTCGGGTCGGTCACGTCCAGCAGCCGCAGCCGGAAGTACTGTCGGCCGAAGCTCCCGGCCACCTGGGCGAACACCCACACCTCGGGCAGCGTGAGTGGGAACTCGTCCGGCCCGGCCACGAAGTCGACCCGCGGACCGATCAGGCGGTACGTACCGTCCCGGTCGACGGTTAGCCGGTCGCAGACAATCAGTTGCCGCACCACCGGCGTCGGACCGGCCATTACCTACCTCCGGTATTCTACACCTTACGCCGCCTTCAGGGCGAAGTCCGGGCGGTCGAGGCGGAAGTGCCGGCTGTAGTACGGGTCGCCGGCCTTCAGGAAGGACGCCCACTTGAGGTGGAACAGGTCGTACTCCCGCTTGAACCGCGCCTGCTTCTCGGCCGTGTCCTCGTACCCGCGGGTCTTCGACTCCAGGTGGTACAGCTCGGCGTCCGGCGTCCACACCACCCGGTAGCCGGCCTTCAACACCGACAGGCACAGGTCGACATCGTTGAAGGCCAGGACGAACCCCTCGTCGAACCCGCCGGCCGCGTCGAACGCCCGCCGCGGCATCAGCAGGCACGCCCCGGTCACGGCGGCCACGTTCTGCGTCAGCCGCAGCCGCTGCATGTACCCGGCCGCGTCCCGCGGGTAGAAGAGGTGCGAGTGTCCGGCCACCCCGCCCATCCCGACCACGATCCCCGCGTGCTGGACGGTGTCGTCGGCGTAGAGGAGCTTGGCCCCGACCGCCCCGACGCCCGGCTGCACCGCCAGCTTGACCATCGCCTCCAGCCAGTCCGGGTTGATGGCCTCGGTGTCGTTGTTCAGGAATAGGAGAAGGTCGCCCCGGGCCGCGGCGGCCGCGAAGTTGTTGACCGCCGCGTAGTTGAACGGCTTGGTCCACTCCAGGACGCGGGCGTGCGGTTGCTTCGCCAGCTCGCGGTAGTAGGCGTGGGTTCCGGGGAGCTGGCTGCCGTTCTCGACGACCAGCAGCTCGTAGTTGGCGTAGCTCCCCTTCGCCAGCGACTCGACGCACCGGGACAGGAGTGCCACCTGGTCCTTGTTCGGCACGATGACGCTGACCAGCGGCTGCGTCCGCAGGTGGTAGACGACCTGGTACGTCCCGAGGACCGACCCGTCGTGGACCGAGGCGTCGACGCCGAGCCGGGCCAGGTGATCGCCGACGGCCCGCTTGCCGGCCTCGAAGGCGTAGTTCTTGCTCCCCTTGTTGGCGGCCGTCGACTGGGCGTGCATCCGCCAGTGATAAAGGACGTGCGGGACGTGGGCGATCCGCCGGGCCCGCTCGGAGGCCCGCAGCACGAGGTCGTAGTCCTGCGACCCGTCGAACCCCGGGCGGAACCCGCCGGCCGCATCGAACAGCGTCTTCTTCAGCACCGTCAGGTGGCAGACGTAGTTCCGGCCCCGCAGCGTCTCCGGCGACCAGTCCGGCTTGAAGTTCGGCTCGACCCGATCGCCATGAAGATCGATCTTGTCCTCGTCCGAGTAGAGGAAGTCGGCGTCCGGCTGCTCGTTGACCGCCGCCACCACCTCGTGCAGTGCGAACGGGGCCAGCTCGTCGTCGTGGTCCAGGAGCGCCAGGTAGTCGCCGGTCGCCAGACCGGCGGCCGCGTTCGAGTTGCCGACGATGCCCTCGTTCGCCGGCAGGAACGCCACCTTCACCCGCCGGTCGACGGCCGCGGCCCGCTCCAGGGTCGGCCGGACGTGCGGGGCGGTGCTCGCCCCGTCGGCCAGGCACAGCTCCCAGTTCGGGTAGGTCTGGCCCGTCACCGACGCGATCATCGCTTCGAGGTACGCGGCCGGCGGGTTGTACACCGGCACCACCACGCTGACCGTCGGCGACCGGCCGAACCGGTGGCCGCGCTGCCGCTTCAGCTCCGCGGCCGTCGGCTCGTACCGGGCGATCCACCGCCGGTACTCGTCCGGCGGGGTGCACTCGCTCAGGTGGCGGTCGGCCGGCGGCGGACCGTCCGTCCCCTTCCGCCACGCCCACAGGGCCGCCGGGACCGCCCCGGCCCGGCGGGCGGCCCGCTTCAGCCACGTCCGCCGGCGGGTGTGCAGCGGGAAGAGCCGGTCGAGCAGCTTCTTGGCGAACGACGCCGCCCGGAACGCCTTCGACGCCCGGACGGCGGCCAGCTCGGCCTGCTTCTGCTCCAGCAGCTCCGTCCGCCGCGACAGGGCCGCCTCGAGTTGCTCGATCCGGCGATGGGCGACGGCGAGGTCCGATACCGGGTCCGGCATGGCGGGGTCCGTCCGTGGACGTGCGGGGGCCGGGACGGCCGCCCGGGCGGCGGGTTATAACCCGGCCCGGGAAGTGCGGGCAATCCCACCCCACCACGGCAGTAGGAGGAAAGTCGGGAAAAATCCGGACGGCCCCTTGACCCGGCCCCCCGACGCTGAGTACCTTTTTGGGTTAGCGTCCACTCTCTTGCTCGGCACCCGCATGCCCGCCCGCGGACGAATGCCGTCCCTCCGAACGGTCGCAGCCCTCGCGCTGCTGACCGCGGGGGTCGCGTTCGCCCCGGGCCGTGCCGCCGCCCAGTGCGGCGACTACGTCCGCATCGGCGGGGCGTCGACGGCCGGCCACGACCAACACGACCCCGGGGTGCCGACGCCCGACAAGCCGTGCCACGGCCCGGGCTGCTCGGGCCACCCGGCCACCCCGGTGGTGCCAGTCACAGCCCCAGGCGCGGGCGGTTCCCCCGAGTGGGCCGCCCGGCTGACCGCCGACCTCGCCCCGGCGGCAAGCCGCCTCGAGACCCTTCCGCTCACCTCCGAGACCGGGGCCGTCTCCCGCCCCGGGTCGATTTTCCACCCGCCGAGAGCCGGCTGACCGCCCGCCGGCCTCCACACCGCCCCGTCCGTGACACCACGGCCCCGGTGCGCCGCGTTACCCTCGCGTAAACCGCGGCAGCACGTACCGGCCCGAACTGTCACGGCCCCCGGGCCGTCCGGCGAGCACGCACCCCCCGCACACCGCCAACCCCCGCGCGCCGGGCCGGTCACGGACCGGCCCGACGCGCCCCGGTGCCGCCCGCGGCACCGCGGTCCGATGCGCTCGTGTCCGGTTTCGTTGTTCGTTCCCGTTGATCCTCCGTCATCCGAGGTGTCCGATGAGCTCGCGTCGCCGGTCCGCGTTCACCCTGATCGAGCTGTTGGTCGTCATCGCCATCATCGCGGTGCTCGTGGGCCTGCTGCTGCCGGCCGTCCAGAAGGTCCGGGAGGCGGCCGCCCGGATGAAGTGCCAGAACAACCTCCACCAGATCGGGCTGGCCCTGCACAACTACGAGTCGGCCCGGCTGAAGTTCCCGCCGGCCCGGGACGACATGGGGTACTCCCTCCACACCCTCCTGCTGCCGTACATCGAGCAGGACCCGCTGTGCAAGTCGATCAACATGATGATGGACCAGACCGACCCGATGAACGCCGTCCCCCGGGCGACCCAGGTGCCGATCTACCTGTGCCCGTCCGACCCGGTCTCGACCATGCCGGCCGGGATGTCCGGGAACAACTACCGGTACAACAGCGGCGTGAGCATCGTCAACTCCTACCCGACCGCGGTGAACGCCGCCATGCCCCCGCCGAACGGCGGGTTCTGGCAGACCGAGCAGTACAAGGTGGCCGAGATCTACGACGGGCTGAGCCAGACGGCCGCGTTCAGCGAGCACCGCAAGGGGGACTACTCGAACGCCATCGCCAGCGAGCACCAGGACACCTTCCGCCCCGGCACCTACCCGGCCACCCCGGACGAGGCCCTGGAGCAGTGCAACGCCATCGACTGGCGGAACCTGTCGTTCCAGGGGAACTCGGGGGCCGGCGACTACTGGATGGCGACCGGGCACACCAGCACCCGGTACTACCACGCCTTCCCGCCGGGCAACCGGGGGTGCATGTTCCCGCCCCAGCGGATCGCCACCACCGCCAACAGCGCCCACACCCAGGTGGTCAACGTGCTGCTGTTCGACGGGTCGGTCCGGTCGGTCCCGTACACCCTCGACCTGTTCACCTGGCGGGCGATGGGCACCCGCAACGGCGGCGAGGTCTTCTCCCAGCAGTAACCCGCCGGCCCGTGTAACCATCCGGCCGGGGGCACCCGCCCCCGGCCCGCCCCGCACCCGGAGACTCCCGCCCGTGCTCACGCGCGCTTCCGCCGGCCGGCTGGCGGCCGGCCTCGCCCTCGT
>JAIEQO010000200.1 GCA_019747655.1 Gemmataceae bacterium
CGGCAGCGGGTGTGCGACTACTTCGGCTGCCAGCCTGAACCGCTGATGGCAAAACCGGCGACCTGATCCGGCACTAGCGACGTGATCCGTCGGTCGGAGGTCGGGAGCTAACTTGGGAGCCTCTGTGGCCGGCGGGCCGGTACCCCGCGGCCCGGCGATGTCGGCCGGGAGTCACGCCACAGAGGGGGAGCGGGCCGCGAGTAGGAGTCGGCGACGAGCCGAGCGGTGCCCCTGCAAGGCAGTGGGGGCGCCGTCCGGTCCTTGACGGGTGGTGCCGGGGACACGAACGGCGACGAAAGCGGCGACGGGCGGTGGCGGTCGGTGCGACGGCCGGAGGGCGGCCGGGGGGGAGGTTCGCCTCGTCCCCGCCCCCCTCGCCAGGGATGGCCGGTGGGACGAGGTCGGCCGGGACCGCCTGGACCGCGGGGCCCCGGTCGGATGGCGCGTGGGCGACGGTGAACGGCCGGACTGACAACGGCTGTTGGAAGGTTTCGCGGCCGCTACCTCCATACATTGGAGGACGGTCAACAGGGGAAAGAGGTGACTACGCCCTTCGAGGCCCGACCGGACACGGGGCTCTCGAGGGTGGCACAGGGAGTCCGCGAGTGGTGGAAGGACGGGGGGCTGGTCGAGAAAGGTTCGTTCACAGCGGCGTTCGGGTGGTTAGGCCGATCAACACAACCACCCATGTGGACGCCGTCCCGGGGTGCGGGTCTGAACCGGTGTTTGAGTCCGGCTGAACCGGACGGCGGCGATCGGCCGACAGGGGGGCATGCACCGCCCGGTCGAGGCCACCACCATCGCGGGGTTCGTCCAGCAGCTCGCCGTCGCCTACCTGGCCCGCGGGTACGTCTTCTACGTCACTGGGGTGGTCCCGCCGCACAAGGACCCGGCGGCGGTCGACGCCAAGCTCTGCGCCAAGTACGGGGTCGGGCTGTCGAAGTGGGCCCGGGCCCGGCGGAAGGCGGCCGGGGCGGCGAGCCACGCCTACCTCCGGTACCGGCGGTTCTTCGTCCTGCTCGCCACCCACGGGACCGGGCCGTTCTTCGAGGCGGAGAAGGACCTGATCCGTGACATCCGCAAGACCCCGGTCCGGTTCAGCGGCTACTCGATCAGCGTCCGCGGCGGGCACGCCCACGTCCGGATCGACCAGCCGGTGTACCTGGGCCTCAAGGCCTACCTGGTCGGGATCGCCGCCCGGCGGCCGGCGGACCGGCTCGCGGCTGAGATCCGTGAGGTCCTGGCGTTCGAGCCTTACGCCCCAGTCCGGTCACAGTGCCTGGGTATCCTGCGGGCGGTGAACCGGGCCCGGGCGGCGGCCGGGCTGCCGGAGGTCGACCGGGCGTGCCTGCGGCTCTGGCGGAAGCCGGTCCGGCCGTTCGCCGCGGCCGAGCCGTCCGACCCCGATTGAGGCGGCCGTCGGGCCCGCACCACGGATCCGAACCGGCCACCCGCACACAGGGGACGGCCGGAATGAGTGGCGTCAGGAGTTCTCCGGGGTGGGCATGTTTACCGACTGCTCGCCACCGCCCTCGACCACGGCCCAGCCGCGTGGCCGGGACTCGTGGATCCAGGTGTGGGCCCGGTCGGCCACCTTGGCGACGAGCGGCAGGTCGTCCCGGTCGAAGCTCTGGGCGTCGGCCCACTTCCCGGACTCGTCTTTGTATAGCCGGGACAGGGTGACCGACAGGAACGGGCCGTTGGCCCCCTCGTTGACCCATACGGCGGCCCGAACGCGGCCGAGGCGGATTTCATGGACTGGCTTTGACATACAACTCCTCCGAACACGACAGGGGTTCGGATGGTGTTATGCCAGACCCGGCGCCGTGCGTGCCATCACCGGGTAGCGGACACGGCGGTGGGCGGACTTGCGGGGACGGGTCGGGGCGTTCGGCACGACCCCCTAGCACCAAGCCACTACCTCCGACCGCCCGGGGTGTCGTAGTCGTCAGATCGACGCGGCGGCCGTTGGACAAGCCCGACGAAGGGCCAGCCGGTACGCCGGGCGAACTCCGTCCCGTCTCAAGTGAGTTGTCGAGCTACCGTGTGTGAGGAACCCGACTGCGCCGGGAGCCGTTCCCGTGCTCCCGGCCCGGCCGCGTGGCATGGACTCGTCAGCCGACGAAGACGCCCCCACCGGCCGGGGCCGGGGAGACGGAGACCCGGGCCGGGCTGTTCGCCGCCCGGCCAGGACCTCCCACCGCGCATGACCCCAGTTCGAACTACTGGTCTCGCTGCAGGACGGGCAGCCGGCGGGTGGGGGAGGACACCGCGGTCGGGGTGGTGTTTACTGGCATGTTCGCCCTCGGGGCGATCCTGAGCCGGACCGCGACCACCCGCGACCTGTCCGACGTGCTACTCGGCAACATCCCGGCCGCCACCCCGGCCGATTCGGGGCTGATCGGCGGGGTGGCAGGGGCCGCTGGGCTGGTGTTGCTGGCCCTGACCGTCGTCACCGCCATCCAGGTCATCGGCCTGATCCTGACGGCGGTCCTCCTCGTCACCCCGGCGGCAACGGCGTCACTGGTGACCACCCGGCTGCCGCGGGCGATGGGGTGGCGGCCGGGCGGGCGGCCGGGGCGTGGGGCGGGCAACTCGCCTCGTACCACCTGCGGGTCCCTGCCGGGGCAGCGTTCGTGCTCACCGCCGCCGGCTACTTCACGGCCGTGTCGGTGGCGTGTCGGCGGCAGGGCCACACAGGCGGGCGTGGCCCGAGTGAGCGCTGAGATGAGACGAAATGCCAGCAACGGCTGCCGTCAGCAGAAGACTTCGTTTAACCGCTCTGTTTCGGTGCGATTTTTTCCGCTTGGTTCTTGACAGGTCGTCGGCAGCGGCTAATGTGACACGAGCCTGATGAGACTGAATCTCAACTAGGCCGACCGAGCCAGCTCCGCCAGCCGTACGGGACGCGGGCGAACGCCCGCTCACCTTCCGTCGCCACGCGGCCCGGGTGCGTTCCCCACGACCGCCCCAAGGAGTCGCGCCGTCCGTTCGCGCACCCAGTTCCGGGTTTACGCTGATCGACCTGCCGGTCGTGATCGCCATCCAACCGGTCCTGACCGGCCTCCTGTCGCCCGCCGTCCGAAAGTGCGGGGGGCGGCCGGACCTAGACGCGGAACAAGGAGCCGTGTTGACCGTGTTCGCCCTGCACCCGGCGGTGGTCGCCGTGGTGGCAAGCTCCGCTGATCCCGAGTCCCACGAGGGTGTACTCATGCTCCGAGCGTGTCTGGTGGTGGGCGGCCTGTTGGCCGCCGGGCTGGCGGCCGACGCCCACTTCGTGTTCGTCGTCCCGGCCGCCGGCGACCCGTCGAAGGTCGTGGTCGTCTTCAGCGAAGACCTGGAGGTCGACGAGAACGTCCCGGCCGACCGGCTCAAGGGGCTCAAGCTGACCGGCCGGTTCGAGGGCGGGAAGGAAGCCCCCGTCGAGCTCAAGCCGGGCAAGAGCTGCCTGGCCGGCGAGGTCGGGCTGGCCGGCCCGCGGTGCGTCCACGGCACCCTGGTGTTCGGGGTCACCCAGAAGGGGAAGGACAGGCCGTTCCTGCTCGCCTACCACCCGAAGGCGGTGTACCCCGGGGCCGACCCGAAGGCGGTCGCCCTCGGGGACAAGGTGGCGGCCGAGCTGGTGCCGGTGGTGGCCGGGCGGGAGGTCCGGTTCCGGCTGCTCGGCGGCGGCAAGCCGGTGGCCGGGGCCGACGTGACGGTGCTCCGGCCGGACGGCGGGAAGGGGAAGGCGAAGACCGACGCCGACGGGCTGACCCCGGCCTACCCGGCGGCCGGGCGGTACGGGGCCTGGGCCCGGCACGTGATCCCGGGGGCCGGCGAGCACGACGGCAAGAAGTACGAGGAGGCCCGGCATTACGCCACCCTCGTCGTCGACCTGCCCGAGTAACCCCCCGCGGCGACCGGAGGCCGGACGATGACGTCTGCCGACATGTTCCGCCGGGCGGCCGCCCGGCACCTGGCCGAGGGCGACCCGGACGCCGCCGCCGACGCGGCCCGGGCCGGCCTCCGGCTCGCCCCCGACCATCCCGGGCTGAACGAGGCCGCCGGGCTGGCCGAGCACCGCCGGGAGCGGCCCGGCCCGGCCGTCCACTACCTGGAGGCCGCCTCGCTCTTCGGCCCGCTCGGGGCCGAGGGGCAGCTCGCCCTGGCCGACTGCTACCTCGGGTTCGGGCAGGTGCGGGCCGGGACCGCCATCCTGGTGTTCCTGGCCGAGGACGGGCGGTGCCCGACCCCGCTATTGCCGGACGTGGCCCGGGGGCTCGGCCGGGCCGGGGAGTACGGGCTCGCCCTGGAGGTGTGCCAGCGGCTGACCGTGCTCCGGCCGGCCTACCACCCGGCCTGGTTCGGGGTGGCGTTCTCCCTGCGGCAGCTCGGCCGGCCGGGGCGGTGGTGCTGCCGCTGGAGGCGGCGTTCGGGCTGGCCCCGCACGGCCTGACGTACCGGCTCAACCTGGCGGCCACCTACGCCGACCTGGGCCGGCTGGCCGACGCCTACGAGCTGGTCAAAGTCGTCCCGGCCGGGGCGGTCGGCTGCCCGTGCCTGTGCCGGCGGCTGGCCGCGGCGTTCGCCCACGCCGGCGACCTGGCCGGGCTG
>JAIEQO010000381.1 GCA_019747655.1 Gemmataceae bacterium
CCGGCGGACGGAGACCTGCCGTGGGCCGCCGAGGACGCGGCGCCCGCGCTGGCCGCCGGCCCGGCAACGCTGCCCTTCGCCCCGGTCAGCCGGGCGGCGTGAGGCCGGCCCGGTGTCCGGCCAGGGCTTCGTTCGCCGGCCCGACGAGCTTCGACGCCGACCCGGCGATGGCCAAGTCGAACGCATCTTCGGCGGCCAACTCGGCGAGCAAGCGGGCGGCCAGTTCGTCCTGCTCCGAAGGCGGCAGCGCCGCAGCCGCGGCGAACGCCTGCTGAAGTAAGGCAGTCATTCCGGGCCTCCGCGGCCGGTTCCTACCGTGCCGTGGGCCGCGGCGGGTGGGGTGCAACCTACCAGGACACCCGCGGCCTGTACAGCGGACGGCGGGAGACGGGCCCACCGGCCCGATGCGGCGGTCGGTCCGCCGGTGCTACTTGCGGGTCCAGGTGACCCGCACCTTCTCGGTCTTCAGGTCCACGGCGAAGATGCGGTCCTCGGTGATGACGACCAACTCCCCGCCTACCACCACGAGTTGCACCGGACGCCCGACCGGGTCCTGAACCAGTTTCGCCGGGAACATGGGGTCGGACAAGTCGACGGCCCCCACCACGGCCCCCTCGGCGTTGAACACCCCGACCTTCGGGCCCCCGCGGTGCGGCTGGTACAGGCCGTAGAGCCGGTCCGCCTGCGCGTCGTAGGCGAGCGCCGCCAGGTCCAGGTTGTCCAGCTCCGAGATCACCGCCCACTCGCCCGTCTTCGGGGTGTACGAGTACAGGTGCCCGACGCCGCCGAGCGTGGCCACGACCACCCGCTCCCGCTTGGTGTCGAACGCGATCCCGCACGTCCAACTCAGCTTCGGCAGGTCGGCCGGGGGTTTCAGTTCGGTCGTCCCGCCTTTGGCGATGTCCACCCGGAAGACCGCGTGGTTGGAGATGCCGTAGAGCCGCTTCCCGGCCGGGTCGGAGGCGACGTGCCGGACGGCCTTCGGGAGCGGCTTGAGCGTGTCCGCCTTCGGCCCGGCGAGGGTGAAGTCCCCGTAGGCCGCCGCGACCTCGTGCGGGAACTTCCCGGTGGCGGTGAACAGGACCGCCGGGAAGACGGGGGCCGGGGCCGGCTGCTTCACCGGCGGTCGCGCGGGGCCGACGGAGGCCGCGATGCAAAGTGCGGCCGACGCCGCCACCCCGACCGAAGTGCGTCTCATGGCGATGCCCTCCGCGGCCGAAGCCGTGGTCGTTCTACGCCGGGCGTCCGCCACGCCCACCATCACGGCCGGAAGATCGGGACGTTGGCCGCCGGGGCGGCCGCGAGGAGTTGCTTGTCCAGGGTCGCCAGCGGCGCCGCGAGCCGAACCGCCAGTTCCAGGTACGCCGCGTCGTACACCGTCAGCCCGTGCCGCCGGGCCAACGCGATGGTGTCGGTCCACACCCGGGAGGCGGACTCGTCGTCGGCCCGGATCGCCAGCGTCCCGAGCAGGGCGACGAACCGGGCCGTCTTCTCGGCCGTCACCCGCTTCCGCCGCTCGCCGACGAGTAACGAATTGGCAACCTCGAACGGCCACAAGACCGGCACGGCCGCCGACGCCCCGGCGGCGAAGGCGTCTTGTACCGAGTCGGCGTAGGCGCTGTCCTCGTCCTCGAAGAACCAGGCCAGCGCGACCGACCCGTCCAGCACGAACGCCGGCGGCCGGGCCGGGTGTGAGTTCTCGCCCGCCATGTGGGGCTCCTCGTGGGCGGGGGGTCAGGACCGCCGGCCTTCCTCGATCAACTGCCGGACGGTCAGGCCGTCGCCCAGGGTGTTCCCCTTGCGCAGCTCCCGCATCTCGGCGATGACCCGCCGCACGTCGTCCGTCGCCGGCGGGTCGGGCGGGCCGAGCACCGCCACCGGCCGGCCGCCGTCGGTCAGGGGAATGCGCTCGCCGTTCGCAACCCGCTCCAGGAGTTCCGGGAGCCGTGTCGTCAGTTCGGGGATCGCGACGGTCGTCATGGGTGCCTCCGACCGTCCATCGTACCAGACCCGACGGGCCGAAGGCAGTGCGCCGGGGCGGTCACTCCGCCGTCACCTTCCAGACGACCACCGCCCCGGTCCGGCCGGTGCTGACCAGGTGGTGGCCGTCCGGGGCGAACGCCACCCGCGTCACCGGCCCGGCGTGGCCGGCCAGCGTCTGCACCGGCGCCCCCGACCCCGCGTCCCAGACCCGGACCGTGCCGTCGAAGCTGCCCGTCGCCACCCACCGCCCGTCCGCCGACCACGACACGCCGGTGACGCGGTCGGCGTGCCCCTTCCAGCACCCCAGCTCCTTCCCCGTCGCCGCGTCCCAGACCCGCACGAACGTGTCCAGGCACGCCCCGGCCAGCTTCCCGCCGTCCGGCGACACCGCCAGCGCGAACACCCCGCCCGCCCCGGCCGCCCGCCACAGCTCCTTCCCGGTCGCCGGGTCGAACGCCGCCACCGACCCGCCCAACACCGGCACGTCCCACCGGCCGCACCCCGCGAACACCACCCCGTCGCCCTTGCCCCACGCCACCGCCTGCACCGCCGACCGCTTCGCCCCGCACGCCTTCACCTCCACGGCCGGCTTGCCGGTCGCCGCGTCGCGGAGCTTGAGGACGCCGTCGGCGTCGCCGGTCGCCACGAGCTTGCCGTCCGACGAGGCGGCCACCGAATCGACGGCCGCCGCGTGGTCGGACTCGATCCCCTTCGACCCGTTCCGGGCCACGTCCCACGTCCGGACCGTCTTGTCCGCCCCGGCCGAGACCACCGACGCCCCGTCCGGGCCGAACCCGACCGCCGAGACCGCCCCGTCGTGCCCGCGGAACGCCTGGGCCAGCCGCACCCCCTTGCCCGGGTCGAACTCGGCCACCACCACCGCCCCGGCCTCCAGCCCCAGCGCCAGCCGCTTCCCGTCGGCCGCCCACGCCACCGCCCCGACCGCCCCCGGCAGCCCGGTCGGCACGGCCAGGATCGGGGCGAGCGTGACCGGCGGCTTCACGGCCTCAGCGGCCGCGACTTGGCGGATGGGGTTGTCGGGCTTCGCCGGCTTCGGCTCCGGCCGCGGCAGGTAGACCGCCGGCCGGGCGAACGGGTTGGCCGGGTCCGTCCGGGTCAGCGGGTGGATGTCGAGCCGGGTGCCGTCGGCCTTGACCGTCAGGTAGACCCCGGTCGTCGCCCCCATCTTGGGGAAGTGGCTGAACAGCAGCCGGTCCGGGGCCAGCCAGACCGGGTTCACGTTCAGCCCACCGAGGTGGGTCAGTTGCCGCGGGGTGCCGCCGGCCGCCGGGACCAGGAAGAGCTGCCAGCCGTAGGGCGTGGCCGCCGGGTAGGCGACGGCCGAGCCGTCCGGCGACCACGCCGGGTCGGCGAACTCGACCGGCCCGAGGTCGGGGACCAGCACCCGCTCGCCGGTCCCGTCCGGGGCCACGGTCAGGAGGGCGAACGGCTTGCCGGCCTCCCGCCGCAGGAAGGCGATGGCCGACCCGTCCGGCGACCACGCCGGGCAGCACCCGCCGGGGCGGAGGACCTCGTCCTTCGACCCGTCGGCGGCCGCGACGTGCAGGGCGTACTGGTTGTCCGGCGTCCCCCGGGCGTAGACGATCCGCTTCCCGTCCGGCGACCACGACGGGGCGAAGCAGCCGGTCCGGCCGCCCTCGGGGGCCCGGCTGACGGCCACCCGGTTCCCGCCGTCGGCCGCGTCGCAGGCCCAGACCTCGATCGACCCGTCCGGGTCGCGGGCGACGAACGCGATCCGCTTGCCGTCCGGGGAGTAGGCCGGGTACAGCTCCTCCGGCCCGTCGGTCCGGGTGACGTTCCGGGCGTCGCCGGTGCCCGTGGTGACGACGTACAGGTCGGCCCGCCCGCCGGACCGGGCGGCCGGGACGAGCAGGGCGTCGGCCGGCGGGGCGCCGGCGGCCAGCAGGGCGGCGGCGAAGAGCGGCGTCATGCCGGGGCTCCGGGGACGGGGGAAGGAGGTGTGGGGAGGCGGAAGGCCATGTTTTCGCCCTCGCCCCGTTGCGGGGAGAGGGTCGCCCCGCGCCAGCGGGGCGGGGTGAGGGGCGGCGCGGAAGACCCCTCACCCGCCGTCCTTCGGACGGCTGCCCTCGCCCCGCAACGGGGCGAGGGCGGGAGCACGGACGGCTCACGCCCCCGCCTGGGGTGTTAAGCAAGCCGGCCCCGCCGCAGGCGGCGCCAGGCCCCGACGCCGAGCCCGCCGGCCGCGACCAGGGCCAGCGTCCCCGGCTCCGGGGTGTTCACCGACCCGCCGCCGTTGCTCGGGTCGGGGTCGGTCGGGGGGGGGTTCGTCGGGCCGGGGTCCGTCGGCCCCGGGCCGGGGTCGGTCGGGTCGGTTCCCGGGCCGGTCGGGGTCGGGTCGGTGGACCCGTCCGGGCTCAGCCCGACCACCCACCAGCCGCCGTCCGGGACGTTGACCGCCCCCCAGGCCAGGGTGGCCCCGGCGGCGTCGGTCACGGTCGCGGTCAGCGGGCGGGACCCGGACCCGTCCGGGCCGGCCAGGTCCACCCCGAGCAGGGCCGCGGCCGACGGGGTGCTCCCCGGCCCGGACCCGCCCCCGCCGCCCGACCCACCGCCACCCCCGCCCGGCCGGCT
>JAIEQO010000681.1 GCA_019747655.1 Gemmataceae bacterium
GCCCCGGCAGCCCGCCGCCCATCAGCCCCGGCGGCAGCCCGAGGTTGGCGGCCATCTTGGCCGACTCCTGGGCCAGTAGTTCCCGGACCTTGTTCAGGGCCCGGTTGGTGGCCGCCGCGACCAGGTCCTCCAGCATCTCCTTGTCGTTCAGGGCCAGGGCCTCGTCGGAGATGCGGACCGACTGGACCTCCAGCCGGCCGTTCGCCTTGACGGTCACGTACCCGGCCCCGGCCGTGGCCTCCGCCGTGATCGTCCCGACCTGGGCCTGGAACTTCTGGACCTCCTCCTGAATCTTCCCCCGGTTGCCGAGGAGACTCATCATCCCCTTAAGCCCATCGAACATGGTGTCAGTCCTCGTCGGGGGTGGCGTCGGGAGTTTCGGCGTCCGGCTCCGGCCGGGCCGGGGCGGCACGGGCGACGGGGGTGAAGTCGTCGTCGATCCGCGTCACCTGGGCCCCGAACACGTCCCGGGCCTTCTTGATCAGCGGCAGGTCGAGGACCTGCTTGCGGCGATCGGCCACTGGGGTCGCATCCCGGACCGGCCGGGGCTCGTCGGCCGCAGCGACCGTGTCGGCCGTCAACTCGACCCGGACGGCGATCGGTTGACCGGTGATCGCCCGTAAGGCATCCTGAAGGCGCTGGACGTTCGCCTCACTCGCGCACGCCTCATAAGCCTGATTATAGCGTGGGCCGAAGCGAATTGCCAGGGCATTTGGCCCGAAAATTGCATGTGATTGAACACTTCTTAGCTGATTTCCGAGTATCGGAAACTTCTCCCCGACTGCCGCGTTCAGCCGGCCCCACACCTCGCTTAACGTCTCCGGCGACATTGGGATCGGGCCACTACTCGCCTCCGGGCGTTGGTGTCCCGCGACCCCGTTCTGCCCGTTAGCCGGGCTCGGTCGGCCGTTTTTTTTTGACTCATCGGCCGCCGGCCGTGCGGCCTCGCCGGGCATCCCGCCGCGGAGCAGGGCGGCCACCGGCAAGAGTTCGTCGAGCCGGGCCAACCGGACGATGGCCAGTTCCAACATCACCTGGGCGTGGCCGGTGCCACGCATCCGGGCCTTCGTGCTGGACAGGATGTCGAGCCCGGCCAGGGTCGTGTCGAGCAGCAGGGTTCCCGCCTGGCGGCGGACGGCTTCCACGGTCGCCGGCGTCAGCGGCAACTCGGCCAGGTCGCCGCCGCAGCCGGCGAGCATCAGCGCCCGCCAGTAGTCGATGAGCTGGTCGAGCAGCTCGCCCGGCTGGACGCCGCGGTCAATCCAGCCCGAGAGGAGGTTCAGGGCGGCCTTCGGGTCGCGGCCGAGGACGGCCCCGGCCAGCTCGACCACCCGGTCGTCGCCGGCCGTCCCGAGGACGGCGTGGACGTGCCCGGCCGTCAGCTTCCCCTGGGCCGACGCCAGGAGTTGATCCAGCAGCGACTGGGAGTCCCGCATCGACCCGGCGGCCCGGCGGGCGACCAGCCGGAGGGCGTCGTCGTCGGCCTCGTGCCCCTCGGCGGCGGCGATCCGCTTGAGCTGGTCGAAGATTTTCACCGGCCCGACGTGGGCGAAGTCGAACCGCTGGCACCGGGACAGGATGGTGATCGGCAGCTTCTGAACCTCGGTGGTGGCGAAGATGAACTTGACGTGCGGCGGCGGCTCCTCCAGCGTCTTGAGCAGGGCGTTGAACGCCCCGGTCGAGAGCATGTGGACCTCGTCGATGATGTAGACCTTGTACCGGCCGCGGGTGGGGAGGAAGCCGACGTTCTGCCGCAGGTCCCGGATGTCGTTGACGCCGTTGTTGCTGGCCCCGTCGATCTCGACCACGTCGACATCCTGACCGGCCGCGATGGCGGCACAACTGTCGCACCTATCGCAAGGGGTGGCGGTCGGACCGGTGGCGCAGTTGAGGGCCTTGGCCAGGATGCGGGCGGCGCTCGTCTTGCCGACCCCGCGGGCCCCGGTGAACAGGTACGCATGCGCCACCCGGCCGGTGGTCAGGGCGTTGGTCAGGGCCTGGGCGACGTGCTCCTGGCCGATCAGGTCGGCGAACTGTTGGGGCCGGTAGCGGCGGGCGACGACGGTGTACTCGGCCGGCGGCGGGGGGGCCGGCGGGGGCGCGGGGACCGGGGTGGGCTTCGCCTTGGCCATCGGCACGTCCTGATGCTCGCCCCCAGGGCTCCCGCCCTGGGCTACGGGCGGCCGCCCCTCCGGGGCTCCGGGCGTGGGTTCCTTACCGGCATGCTACTCCGGAGCCCGGGCCGGATGCCAGAGCCAATCCGGCGCCGCTCGGACCAGGGGTTTGCACCCCCGGCTACCGTCGATCGTCCCTCCGGGGCTCCGGCGTCTTGAGTCCCGGAGGGGCGACTGCTTGTAGCCGGGGGTGCAAACCCCTGGTCAGCAAGGGCAGGATTCCCTTCATTGGTCTCTTTCGCGGAGGCCGCATGTCACCCCCGAAGGACCAGTGGCAGCCCCGGCTGTGGGAGGGGAGCGACTTCGTCGGCTGGCTCCGGCTCGTGGCCCGGAACCGGTTCGCGGTCGGGTTCCCGTACTGGTACATCGCCGGGATCGTCTCCGGGATGAGCCTGGTCAACACGGCCCTGCGGTGGGTCCAACACGGCCTGTACGGGGGCCGGGTGGCCCGCACCCCGGTGCCGCTCCACCCCGTCTTCGTCATCGGCCACTGGCGGACCGGCACCACCCTCCTGCACGAGCTACTGATCCTCGACAAGCAGTTCGGCTACCCGGACACCTTCGCCTGCTTCGAGCCGAACCACCCGCTCCTGTCCGAGGGGTTCTTCAAAACCTACGGCCGGTGGCTGATGCCCGAGCGGCGGCCGATGGACAACATGGCCGCCGGGTGGGACCGGCCGCAGGAGGACGAGTTCGCCCTCTGCCTGCTCGGCCAGCCGTCCCCGTATGCCGACATCGCCTTCCCGAACCGGCCGGCCGTGTACCCCGGGTCGCTTGACCTGTCCGGGCTGACGCCGAACCAGCTCCGGGACTGGAAGCGGGCGTTCCGCCGGCTGGTGCAGTTGTGGACGTTCCGCGACCCTCGCCGGCTAGTTCTCAAGTCGCCGCCGCACACGGCCCGCATCACCCACCTGCTCGACGTGTTCCCGGACGCCCGGTTCGTCCACGTCGTCCGCGACCCGTATACCGTGTTTCCGTCCACGGTCAACCTTTGGAAGTCGCTCGGCAAGAAACACGGGCTCCAGACGCCCCGGGACGAGGGCCTGACCCGCGAGAAGGTGTTCCGGGAGTTCCGGGTGATCTACGACCGGCTGGAGGAGGCCAAACCGCTAATCCCCCCCGGGCGGTTCCACGAGCTGCGGTACGAGGAACTGGTGAAGGACCCGGTGGGGGAGCTGCGGAAGGTGTACGCCGGGGTCGGGCTGGACGGGTTCGAGGCGGCCCGGCCGGCCCTGGAGGAGTACGTCCGGCGGACCACGGGGTACGAGACGAACAAGTACCAGTTGCCGGATACCGACCGGGAGGAGGTCACGCGGAGGTGGGGTGACGTGATCCGGCGGTATAGGTACTCCGCGGACCCCACCCCCTATCCCCCTCCCCCGCGGGGGGAGGGGGGACCCGAAGGCCGGCTGTCCGGGCCCCCCACCCCCCCCGGGGGAGGGGGGTAGGGGGTGGGGGCCGCTTCACCCGATCAGATACCGGACCAACAGCCACGTCCCGACCGCCCCGGCGGCACCGATCAGCAGGACGACCAACCCCAGTCCGACCATCATCCAGACGCTCCCCCGGCGTGCCCGGGCCGGGTCCTCCAAAGCCTGCTCCAGGAGTCGGGCGTTCTTGGCGTTCGCCTTCCAGGCGGCGTCGAGCAGGTCGCCGGCGAACGGGACGATCCCGACCGCGGCGTCGATCCCCTGGTTCAGGAGCATCCGGCCGATGACGGCCTTCGGCACCCCGAGCCGGGTGGCCACCAGGATGATGTACCCGCCGATGACCGACCCGATGAGGTCGCCGACCCCGGGGACGAGGCCGATGACCGTGTCGAGCCCGACCCGGAAATTGGTCCCGGGGATGACGAAGACGTTGTCCAGGTACTTGGCCAGGGCCCGGACGGCGGCCCGGTGGTCGATCTCGCTCGTCAGCAGGACGGGCGGCGCGGCCGGCGGCCCGGTGATCGGTTCACTTGCCATGCGGGACGGGTAGAGCAAAGTCCTTGCCGGACGCCCGCTCGGCCAGCTCCTTGCGGTGTTCGGGCTTCAAGAACAGGTGGTCGTAGACGAACGTGGCCCCGGGCACGACCGACGCCACGAACCCCCAGACGGCCGGCATCAGCCCCCAGCCGCGGGCGAACAGGGCGTGGAACCCGGCCACCGCGAACAGGACGTACAGGACGCCGTGGACCCAGCCGGCGTAGTAGGTCGGCCGGGGGTCGCCGCCGAGGGCCGGGACGTACTTGATCGGCATGGCCACGAAGAACAGGGCGAGGGCCGACAGGCCCTCGACGAACGCGATCACGCGGAACCGGCCGACGGGGGTGGACAGCAAGGGCGGGCCTCGGGTTCATGTCCGGGCGAGCGGGCCAGGCTGATCGGCGTCCGTCCGAGGGGGGTGGGGTTGTAGATCAGGAAGAGGTCGCCGGCCCGGGTCT
>JAIEQO010000315.1 GCA_019747655.1 Gemmataceae bacterium
CCTGGCCGCCTCCGTCATCTGCTACCGCATCCTGGTCAACGATGCCATGTAGCCCACCCGGTTTTGTCAGGCCCCCTAAGGCAAAGATTGGTGGCACAGGCCTCCCAGCCTGTGCGGCCGTCAACCCGGGTCGGCCCGGGCGACGATGGCGATCCCGTACCGGTCGGCCCGGGCGACCGTCTCGGCCTCGTCGATCAGGATGGTCCTGCCGGCCTCGACGGCCAGCACCCGGCCGCCGGCCGCCCGCATCGCCTCGACCGTGTCCGGCCCGACCGTCGGCACGTCGAACCGCATGTCCTGGGCCGGCTTGGCCACCTTGACGACCACGAACGGGCCGCCCCCGCACAGCTCGCCGGCCCGGCGGATGGCCTTGTCCGTCCCCTCGATCGCCTCGACGGCGATCACCGCCCGCTCCCGGACCATGACGCTCTGGCCGATGTCCAGCCGGCCCATCTCCCGGGCCAGGTGCCAGCCGTAGCCGATGTCCCGCTCCTCGGCCGGGGTCGGCCGCCGGCGGGTCAGGACACCGTCCTTCACGAGCAACTCCGGGCAGAGGTCGAGGGCGGAGACGCAGTCCAGGCCGTGGGCCCGGAACTCGGCGATCAGCCCCAACAGGATCGAGTCGTCGTTATTCGCGGTCCGCCGGCGGAGGAACCAGAAGCGGAGCATCCGCCAGTCGGGGACGAACCGGAGGAGCATCCGCGGGCGGAAGACGAGGTGCTTGTGGAACTTCCCGGCCATCGTCCAGCGGCGGACCCCGGCCCGGCGGAAGGTCCGGATCAGCCGCCCGAGCGACGCCCGCCGGAGCCAGTGGAACTCGGTGCAGACGGCCCGCAGCCCCGGGTCGGCCATCCCCTTGACCGCCAGGCAGACGACCGGCACGCCGGTCGCCCGGGCCTTCTCGGCGAAGACGTGGGGGAACCGGCCGGCACAGGCGAGCAGCCCGACCGGCTCGCGGGCCGGGGTCATCCGGCCTCCTCCATGCCGAGGGCGGCCTTGATCTTCTTGAGGTCGCGCCGCATCTCGGGCAAGTGGTCCTGGGTGACCCACACCCGCTTCTTGAGCCCCTCGGGGCGGGCCGGGTAGCCCAGGTAGCGTGTGCCGGGCGGGATGTCGGTGATGACCCCGGTCTTGGCCCCGAGGACGACCCGGTCGCCGACGTGCATGTGGTCGGCCACGCCGCACTGGCCGGCCATGACGACGTAGTCGCCGGTCGTCGACGACCCGGCGATGCCGACCTGGGCGGCCAGGACGTTGTGCCGGCCGATCTGGACGTTGTGGCCGATCATCACGAGGTTGTCGATCTTGGTCCCGGCCCCGATCCGGGTCGGGCCGAAGGTGCCGCGGTCGATCGTGGAACCGGCCCCGATCTCGACGTCGGCCTCGACCTCGACCCACCCGAGCTGGGGGACCTTGGCGTGCCGGCCGTCCTGGAACCGGTAGCCGAACCCGTCGGCCCCGATCACCGCGTTGGCGTGGACCACCACCCGGTCGCCGAGGGTGCAGTCGTCGTACACGACCACCCGCGGGTGGAGGGTCACGTCGGCCCCGAGCCGGCAGCCCCGGCCGACGACGGCCCCGGCGTGCAGCACGGCCCCGGCCCCGACCTCGGTCCCCTCCCCCACCACGGCGAACGGCCCGACGCTCACCCCGGCGGCGAGCTTGGCCGTCGGGTGGACGTGGGCGGACGGGTCGACCGTCCCGGCCGGCAGCGGCGGGCGGCCGCGGAGCCGCTGGACGATCCCGGCGAACGCCATCAGCGGGTCGGCCACCCGGATCAAGGGGCGGCCGTTGACCGGGACCGACGGCGGGGCGACGGCGGCGGCCGCCGGGCAGGCGTGCCAGGCCCCGAGGTGCCGGTCGTCGACGAGGGTGATGTCCCCCGGGCGGGCGTCGGCCAGCGGCCGGGCGTCGGCGATCGGCAGGTCGCCGTCCCCGAGGACTTCGCCCCGCACCCAGTCGGCGAGCTGCCGGACGGTGACGGTCACGGTGGGCCCCTCTTCCCTGAGAGCCGGGGCGCCGGCGGCGCCGGGGGTCAGCGGAGGTTAGCCGGGCCGGCCGGCCCGGGCAAGGCCAACCGGCCCGGGGGTGTGGGCCGCCGGCGGAAGGAGTATCGGCCGCCGGGGTCGGGAGGCGGAGCCGGAGGAATGGGACGGCCGGGGAAGTCCGGGCCCGACGGTAGCGGTTATGCCGGTGCGCTCGGAACCCCCACCCGGGGCTTCGCCCCGGGCTATGCTGTGTCGCCCCTTCAGGGCTCCGGAGCCCGGTGGTCGAGGGCCGTAAGCCCGACACAGCATAGCCCGGGGTGAAGCCCCGGGTCCGGAAGCTAGCCTAAACTGATCCACGGCCGTTACCCCGGCTGAATGCCCGACGAGTGGGCGAACTCGTCGGCCGACTGCGGCCCGGTCGGCGATTCGACCAGCCCGCCCCCGGCCGCGGCGACGGCCCAGGTGAGCCGGTCCCAGGCGGCGATCAGGGCCGGGTCGGCGTTGCCCCAGACGACGCAAGAATACCCGGCCGGTGTCCGCCGGAGCGTGACCATCCCGGCCGGGAAGCCGACCCGTAGCTCGTTCCAGCTGGGGTCGGGCTCCTCGTCCGGGAAGGCCGGGAGGCCGTCGATCATCCGCAGCGGGGCCGCCTCGCCGACGCGGGCGAGTTGGTCGCGGACGGCCCCCCACGGCGGGGGGTCGCCGGCCGGGAAGCGGACGGTCCGGTCGAGGCCCATCGATCCCCCGGTTGCTCGGTCGGAGCCGGCCCTGTCGGCCTGGGCTCTGGTGTGTCGGGCCTTCAGCCCTCCGGACACCCCGGATTTCAGGGCCGAAGGCCCGTGGCAACAGAGCCCGGGGCGACAGCCCCGGGCCCATCGGTCAGCCGCCCTTCTTGCTGAAAAGGTCCTGCAAGGTCTTCTTCTGGTCCGCGGTTAGTACGGCCCTCATCTCCTTGTCCCGGGCGGTCTTCAACTCCTTGATCTTCCCTTCCAGCTTCTCGATCTCGCCGTTGTACTTGGTCTGGACCTTGTAGACCTCCTGTTTCTGGTCGTCGGTCAGGCCGATCTTCCCCCAGTTCGGGGGCAACGTGCCCTTCACCTTCCCCGCCGGCTCGTCCTTCTTGCCCGGCTTGGCGTCGTCCTTCTTGGCGTCTTGACCCACCAGCCCGCCGGACGCGACGAGCAACCCGCCGATGAGGGCGACCATCGACACGCGGAACATCGGACACCTCTGAGCGAGTCCCGCGGCCAAGGTTGGTCAGGCGTGCGTCGGCCGCGGGTCACTCAGTTTTGATCGACGCGGGTACACACCGCAAGTACAAAACCGGCGGAATCGTCCGACACGCACGGAGGCGGCCATGCCACTGTTCGGGGCCCACATGTCGGTGGCCGGCGGGCTGACGAACGCCGTCGCGGCGTCCGTCGCCCTCGAATGCGGCACCGTCCAGCTCTTTACCAAGAACGCCAACACCTGGGCCGGCAAGCCGCTCCAAGCCGTCGAGGTGCGGGCCTTCCGGGACGCCGTCCGGGCGGCCGGGCTGCGGTTCCCGACGGCCCATGATTCGTACCTCATCAACCTCGCCAGCCCGGACGACGCCCTGTACCGGAAGTCGATCGCGGCGTTCGCCGACGAGGTGGAGCGGGCCGAGGCCCTCGGGCTGAGTTACCTCGTGACACACCCCGGGGCCCACGTCGGCAGCGGGGTTGACGCCGGCGTCGCCCGGGTGGTGGCGGCTCTGGACGAGGTCCACGCCCGCTGCGGCGGGTATCAGGTCAAAGTGCTCGTCGAGACGACGGCCGGTCAGGGGTCGTGCCTGGGAGCCGCGTTCGAGGAGATCGCCACCATCCTGGGCGGGGTGGCCGCCCCGGAGCGGCTGGGGGTCTGCTTCGACACCTGCCACGCCTTCGCCGCCGGCTACCCACTGGCCTCGGCCGACGACTACGCCGCCACGTTCGGCCGGTTCGACGACCTCGTCGGCCTCGACCGCCTCCGGCTCTTCCACGTCAACGATAGCGTCAAGGGGCTGGGCAGCCGGGTGGACCGTCACGCACACCTCGGGCAGGGGATGATCGGCATCGATGCCTTCCGCCGGCTGGCGACCGACCCGCGGTTTGCCGACCGGCCGATGATCCTCGAAACGCCGAAAGAGGACGCCGACGGCCGGGCGATGGACCCGGTCAACCTCGGCCTGCTCCGCGGCTTCCTGACCGCCCCGGCGGCGGTGGAGTCAGCACCCCGGAACAAATCCGGTCGGCGTGTCAAGACCAAACCCGCGGCGGCCGATGAGTAGGGTGTCGGGGCTCACGCGAGTGGCCCCGGACGCCCGGCCGGGCCTCCCACCCGGCCGGTGTCGGCGGCGGGAACAAGGCCGGGGGGTCGGGGCGGGCGGCCTCCGGGTCGCCGCCGGCGGCCCCCCGGCCGGTCCGGTCGATCGGGCGGGCGGCCCCCGACCCCGCCCGGTCCCGGACCTCCCCCGCCGGCCCACTTCTTGAATCCCCTTAGCACCCCCTTAACCCATGTGCGGTTCTGGTGGCACAGGCATTCCTGCCTTTGGCAAACCCCGCACAGGCAGGAATGCCTGTGCCACCAAAGCGAAGAAAGACCCCCGTCCCCGATGTCTACCGCCA
>JAIEQO010000558.1 GCA_019747655.1 Gemmataceae bacterium
GGCGCTGGGCCGCGTTCACCGGCCGCATGCTCACCCGGGCCATGGAACTGGCGGACTCGGATCCATAACAGGCTCTAGCACCCACAACCTCAACGGGTTCGGGCGGCCGGGTCGTTTCGGGTCCGCTCCCGGCGGTCGGTGACTGCACCGGGTTCTGCACCGCCGTTGCACCGCTTTCTGCACCGCCCCGGACGGCCTTCTGGAAGTCCGCGTCGAGCGTCTGATACATGCACCCGATGGTACTGTGTCATTTGGGCGACTTCCTGGTGCGGCCCTTGATGAGGGTGAGGACCTTCTCCCGAAGGGTCTGGAAATAGCAGAGGCTGGCCCGGCCCGACGCCCTCAGGTCGGCGATCGTGTCGAACAGCCGGTTGTGCGTGGCCCGGCGCCTCAGCTTCTTCCAGAACCGCTCGATCACGTTGAGGTTCGGGCTGTAGCTGGGCAGCCGGTAGAACTCCAGGTGCGGGTTCTCCGCCAGCGCCTCGTCGATCGGCTTGCCCCGGTGCCACGGCGCGTTGCCGATCGTCAGCACCACGCGCCTGAACGTCTGCTGGGGGTACGCCCGCCCGACGTGCCGCAGGTGGGCGGCGAACGCCCGCTGCATCCTCCTGGTCTTGCTCTCCTTGCTCTTGCGGTTGGCCGCCTGGAGGCTCTCCGCCGTGTTGGCGTGCAGCGCCCCCGAGATCAGGTTCAGCACGGCGAAGACGTACAGCACGTCCTTGCAGTCGCGCGTGCCCACCACCGGGCGGTGCCCCTTCACCCCCAGCGTCGCCGCCAAGGTGGGGACCATCTGGAACCGCGCCTCATCCTGGCTCAGTAGCGCCAGCTCACCCGCCTGCGCTTTTTTTAAGCCCTTCCAGGTCTTCTTTGGCCTTCTCTTGCTTGGCCGGGTCGCCGCGCAGGAAGCGGTAGGTCGGCCGGTGGGGGCGGATGTCGATCTTCGCGCAGAAGCGCTGCACGGCGCTGCGGGAGGTCTTGATGCCGTGGGTCTTGAACAAGTGGTCGGCCAGCTCCTCGTGGCTCCAGTTGGCCCGGTCCAGCCCCTGACTGGCTGGCCCCTCGATCACCCAGCGGCGGATCTCGCCGGCCAGGTGGTCGGGGATGGAGGCGGCCTTGCCCTTGGCCTTCTTCGGGAGCAAGCCTTGCAGGCCGCTTCCGCAGTAGGCGTTGAGCCAGCGGGTGACGCCGACGCGGTGGATGCCCAGGTCAGCCGCGATGTCCTTGTGCGCCCGCCCCCGGTGTGCCATCAGCACGATCTGGAGGCGGTCCCGGAGCTTGCGGTCCTGGGTGGAGCGGAACAGCCCCTCAAGGCGATCGGCCTCCGCTTGCGACAACCGGATGCGAATCATTCTGGCTTCCTGCTTGGGATCGACGAACACCTCCGACCGTTCTAGAAAGTAACAGCGTCACCGGGTACGTGTATGAGGTAGTAGCCGAGGGCGATCTTGGGCGTGTTCCCGATCCAGGCGGTGACGACGTGGATCGGGTGGTGCTGCATCAGGTCCGTCTCGCAGCTCGCCCGCAGGTTGTGGAACAGCCGCGGCCACGCCGCCAGCCCGGCCCGGCGGACGATCTTCTGGAAGGTGGTCCGGAGGTCGGCGTTCACCCACCCGTTCGGCCCCCGTGCGGCCGCCCGGTAGCCGGCCCCGGTCTTCCCCCCGACGACGTACACCTCGCCCGGCTCGGCCAACTCCCAGGCCTCTTCCAGGTACGGCCGGAGGGCGGCGAACACCGGCACCACCCGGTACGCCCGACCCTCGATGTGTTCCGTCTTGGGCGAGGTGACGGTCATCCGCCCGGCCGCCAGGTCCACGTCCTGCCAGCGGAGGGACAGCGTCTCGGACGGGGTCCGCAGCCCGCCGAACCGGGCCAGGGCGATGATCGTCCGCCACGCCGGGGCGGCCACCTCGCACAGCCGGCGGGCGTCGGCCGGGGTGACGTAGTGCAGCCGATCGGGCGGGTTGTGGTTCTTGGCCTTCACGTCGGCGAACGGGTTGGCCGGGATCAGCCCGAGTTTGGCGGCGTGGCCGAACAGCATCTTGGCCATCTTGAGCCGTCGGTAGACCGTTGCCGGGGCCAGCCCCTTCCGCTGGTAGTGGGCCTTGAACCGCTCGGCGTCCTCGGCCGTGATCCGGCGGAGGTCGGTCCGGCCGCCGAGGACCGCGCACAGGTCGTCGGCCACCCGGCGGATGTTCACGATCGTCGCCGGCTTCGACCCGTCGGCCCGGCGGCCTTCCACGTACCCGGCCAGGAACTCGGTCAGGGTGCGTGACGCCCGGGCCGGGATCAGTCCGACGGCGGCCAGCTTGGCGGCCAGGTCGCCGCCGATCCCCGCCACCCGTGCGGCCGTTTCCCCGTCGAGCGACAGCCGGGACACGGATGCCGTGTTCAGCGCCTCGACCCTCAACTTGACTCCCTCGGCCACCCGCTTCGACACCTTGCCGAGCCGGACCGACCGCCGCCTCCCGTCCCCGGCAACGAACTGGACCGTCCGGTTGCCGGCCGCGTCGGTGCTCAGCGATGCCATGTGTTCGGTCCTCGGCGGCCGACGGCCGCAGTGTTGAATCGTACCCGATTCCCGGCGGCGTGCGACCTCGGATGTCGGCCGGCTGACGTTCGGTCGTTCGCGGCGGCCGGGATCAGCGGCCGCCGCTTGTGGTCCCATTCTGGGACGGGGGCACCCGGCTGCCCCGGCTTCGGCCGTGTGGTTGCCCCGTGCATGGTGCAACCGGCTGCCCCTCCCCGACGGGGCTCAGTTGGACGCCCCGGACCCGGTACACGGACGGCCCCGACCCGAGCCGGCCACGGCGGACGACTTCGATGAGAAACTGTTCCAAAAGGGCGGTGGTCATAGGTTGTCGGGATGGCACGCCAGCCCTACCCGAGCGACCTGACCAACACCCAATGGAAGCTGATCGCCCGGTCGATCCCGCCGGTCAAGGCCGGCGGCCGGCCCCGGAGGTACGACATGCGGGAGGTGGTCAACGCCCTCCTGTACGTCAACCGGGAGGGGTGCTCGTGGCGGGCGTTGCCGCACGACTTCCCGCACTGGAAGACGGTGTACAACTTCTTCCGGGCGTTCGAGCGGGACGGCACCTGGGACAAGCTCGTCGCCGCCCTGCGGGTGGAGGTCCGGACGAGGTTGGGCCGCGACCCGACCCCCAGCCGGGCGTGCATCGACTCGCAGTCCGCCAAGACCGCCCACGGCGGGGCCGAGGTCGGGGTGGACGGGGGGAAGATGGTCCGGGGCCGCACGCGGCACATCGTCGCCGACACCCTGGGGTTGCTGCTCGCGGTCCTGGTGACGGCCGCCAACCGGGACGACGGGACGACCGCCCCGAGGGTGCTGGCCGAGCTGCGGGCCGAGGCGTTCCCCCGGCTGGCGGTCGTGTGGGCCGACTCGGAGTACCGCAACGACGCGCTCGATGCGTGGCTGGCCGGGCAGGGCCGGCTGCGGGTCGAGGTGACGAGCCGGGCGGCCGGGCAGACGGGGTTCCGCCCGCTCCCGAAGCGGTGGGTGGTGGAGCAGACGTTCGCCGGGCTGATCCGGTCCCGGCGGCTGGTCCGGGACTTCGAGCGGCTGCCGGCGACGAGTGCCGCGATGGTGAAGGCCGGCAGCATCCATCGGATGGCCCGCCGCGCCCGGCCGCCCCGGGGGCGGCGGAAGTTCCGCCACAAGCTCAAGGCCGCTGCCTGACCCTTTTGGAACCGTTTCTGAGTCCCTTCCGGGACAGCCCGGCAACCGCGTACTTGACCGACCGCGGCTTCAGCCCCGCACGGCGGGCGATGTCGGACTGGCCGGTCCGGGCTAGCCCGTTCGGTTTCGTGTCGCGGTACAGCACGACCCACACGCGGACCTCGGCCGCCGTCAGTCCGGCCATCGAGAAGTCGGTAAACTCGTTCAGTGCCGCGAACCGGCCGGCGGGCCGCTTGGACGGTCGCCGAGGGGGTGTGGCCGGCTTCAACGGCGGCAGCATGGCGGCCCCGGGCAGACCGCCGGCCGCCGGCCCGGGTGTCCCGGCCGTCACGCCCCGCCCCCTTCCGCCCACAGGTCGGCGGCCGCGTTCCCGCACCCCCCGGGCCCGGCGGGGTCGAAGCGTTGAACCGACCCGTCGAAGGCCAGGGGGATGTCCCGGGTTTCACCGTGCCGGCTCTTGACGTGCCGGAGCGTCACCCCGGCCGGGTCGTCCGGGTCGTCCCGCACCAGGAGGAAGGCGTCGTCCGCCCCGTACTCCAGCTCGCTCGACTCCCGGAAGCTGGCCAGCCCGAGGTCGGCGTAGCCGCTCCGCCCGGCCGAGTCCTTCTGCCGGCCGACCGCGGCCACCAGGATCACCGCCGCCCCGCCGTCGGCCATCCGGCGGGCGTAGTCCATCACCCCGTCCACCGCCGCCTTCCGGGTGGCCGATTCACCCGGCGGGGCGAACCGCTGGGCGTAGTCCATCACGACCAACTCGGCCCCGGCGGCGTCGGCCGACCGGACCACGTTCTCGACCGAGTACGGCGGCCGGAGGAATGTCAGCCGGGGGACGACCGCACCCAGTGCGTCGAGCCCGACGGCCCGCCTCTCTAGTGCAGGGGCACGGGAGGTCTTTTTCGGTGCGGTTCGGGTGCGAATAATGGGTCATGCAACCCCAACTGTTCGT
>JAIEQO010000913.1 GCA_019747655.1 Gemmataceae bacterium
CCGGGGCCGCCCGCACCACCGCCGGCCGCGGCCCCCGCGGGACCGGGTCGCCGGACGTGCCCCGGGCCAGCCGCTCGGCCTCGCCCTCGGACCGGATGCCGGACCGGACCAGTTCCTGCCGGCCCGGGTGGGCCGCCTCCAGCGCGTCCCACTCCGCCTGATCGCAGACGGCGTTCACCGGGGCGACGTGCGCCCGGAACGTCGCCCGGTACACCACCCAGGTTGCGAAATGGTTCATCCGCCTCATCGGCCTGCCCCCGTCAGTGGTTGTGCCCGGTGCGATGCCCTGACCCCGGCCCCCGCGGCCCTGGGCCGGCCGGGCCACTTGTGCGGCTTCTCGCCCGCCGGCCGGAACTCCGAGACGTACTCCTGCCAGCTCGCCCCGACGTACCGCGGCTCGATCAGGATGAACCCGGCCCGGGCCACCGCCCCGTCCGACCGGAACTCCCGGAACCGGTCCAGCCGCCGCGGGTCCCGGCCGACCGACACCCGGGGGCCGACCCCGGCCACCGCCTCGGCCAGCTCGACCGACACCTTCCGGACGGCCAGCCCGGGGAAGTCCCGGTCCCCCCGCGGGTCGGCCTCCAGGAAGGCGTAGATCGGGGTCCCGAACCGGCCGTCGACGACGAGGAAGTGCATCGGGGTGTCCGGGCGGGTTGGGGTACGACCGGGGGTTACGGCCCCGGCCGGTCAGTAGCACTTCCCGATGGCCGGGGCCGACGCGGTCAGATTCCCGTCGTCGTCGGCCGTCACGAAGTAGCTGTGGGCGACCCGCGGGGAGGTGGAGTCGGCCCCGGTCAGCACGTTCACCCGGAAGTGGTCCCCGCCGACCGGCCGGACCGCCGTCCGGAGGAACTCCGGGGGCGTGCCGAGGACGCCCATCACCCCCCGGGCGATGGCGGCCAGCCGCCGGCCGGCCGTACCTTCGTCCGGCGGGGCCGGCGGCTGCTTCTTCATCGTGGGTCCTGTATGAGGCGTGGGTCCGGCGGGGGCGGGTCACGGCCCCCAGTGCCCGGCCGCGGCCGGGCCCGCGAGGATGGCGACCAGTTCGACCTCGAGCACCACCGCCTGGCCGCACCGCGGGTGGTTCAGGTCGACCACCACCCCCCGGCCGCGGACCTCGACCACCCGGACCACCCGGACCCGGTCCGGGTCGACCCGCATCCGGGCCCGGCGGCCGGGGACCAGCTCCTGCCCGCCCCCGAACCGGGTCCGGGCGACCCGCCGGACCCGGCCCGGGTCGGCCGGCCCGTGGGCCCGACCGGCCGGGACGGCGACCGTGGCCGTCCCGCCCTCGGCCAGCCCGACGAGGGCGTCCCCGAGGCCCGGCAGCCGGGGGTGGTCGGTCCCGACCGTCACGTCCAGCGGGCCGCCCCCGCCGGCCCGGGACGACCGGACCGCCCCGTCGGCGAACCGCTTGGTGTAATGGACCTGCACGCAGTCGCCCGGTTCGACCGTCCGCATCGTCGTGTCTCCACTCGCAGGCTGTTTCGGGCGTGTTCAAGGTCGACCCGTACGGCCCGACCAAGAGGGCGGGGCCGGGCAGACGGCTCCGCCGGCGGGGGGCAGCACGGGTGCCCCGGCCGGCGGCCGCGATGTCTGCCGGGTCCTGAGATGGGGATGTCAGGAAGGGGGAGGCATCCGGATTTTTGACCGACAACTTGATTGTATCCGGCTTCGGCCGCTTCTGCCAGCCGATCCCGAAATAATCCGTCAGGCGGCGGCCGCCGGCCGGGCGGCCGGCAGCCGGACCTTCCAGGCCAGCCCGGCCCAGGCCATCAGCCGGATCACGTAGTAGCTGGCGTCCACCTGCCACCACCGCAGCCCGTGCCGGGCCGAGGTCGGGAAGGCGTGGTGGTTGTTGTGCCACCCCTCCCCCATCGCCAGGATGCCGAAGAGCAGGTTGTTCCGGCTGTGGTCCTTCTCCGGGTACGGCCGGGACCCCCACAGGTGGCAGACCGAGTTCACGCTCCAGGTGACGTGGTGGACCAGGAACACCCGGGCCAGCCCGCCCCACAGGAGCCCGAGCAGGGCCCCGCCCCAGGTCCCGGTCAGGACCCCGCCGAGGGCCGCCGGGATCGCCAGCCCGACCACGATCCAGAGCGGGAACAGGACATCAGCCGCCCGGACCGAGGCCAGCTTGCGGAGGTCCGTAACGTACCGGTCGAGCCCGGCCGGGTCCGGGCCGAACGCCCACCCGATGTGGGCGTGCCAGAACCCCCGGACGACGCCCCAGAGCCCCCGCCCGCGGTGGTGCGGGGAGTGCGGGTCGTCGGCCATGTCGCTGTGCTGGTGGTGCCGGCGGTGGTACGCCACCCACTTCAGCACCGACCCCTGCACCGCCATCGACCCGAGGGCCGCCAGGACGAACCGGACGACGGCGTTCGTCTCGAAGCTCTTGTGGGTGAAGTACCGGTGGAACCCAACCGTGATCCCGAGGCCCGTCGGGACGGCCATGCCGGCTAGCAGGCCGAACTCGACCCACCCGAACCCCCACCCCCACATCGACACGACGGCCGCCGCGAACCCGACGAGCGGGAGGAGGACGGCCGTCAGGGTGGCGACCCGGGCGGCCCGGGAGTACGGCTCCGGGGCCGGCTCCGGCGGGGCATCGGGCGAGGGCGCGGGTGCGAGGTCGGTCACGCGACATCCGAATAGGAGGGAGGGGGCGGGGTACGGCCGGCAAAAGCCAGGCCGCCGACGTTAGAGGACCGGGGCCGGGCCGGCGGACGCGGATACTCCCGACGGGTGCCGGTACAGCCCGTAGACCAGGTACGAGGACAGTACGGCCGCCAGGAAGCACCAGACCGACGCGAACGCCTCGCGGAAGGCAACATACGCGATCCCGGCCGACAGGAGTACCGCAAACCCGAGCGGCCGCAGCCGGCGGTCGCTCGACAGCAGGAGCGGGCCGGCCACCGTGACGAGGTAGACGGCCGGCCAGACCCAGGCGGCCCCCGGCCCGGCCGGGAGGTCGTACCGGACGGAGTGGCCGACCACGGCCGGGTTCAGCCCGCGGCCGTCGGCCGCCGCGACCGGCAGGTAGTACACGCACCCGACCAGCACCCCGGCCGCGGCGAGGGCCAGGAACGCCGCCCGCTTCCGCCCGTCCGACTCGACGGTCGCCACCGCCACCGGGACCCAGGCCGGCCAGACGGCGAGGGCGAAGAACAGGAACCCGACCGACGCCGCCCGGGCGGCCTCCGGGTCGCCCCGGTCGAGCCCGGCCCACACCCCGGCCTCACACAGTTGTTGGACGCCGAACAGCACCGGGATCGCCGCGAGCGGGAGGTAGCGGCGGTCCTTCCGCCGGGCGGCGGCGACCGCGTACGCCCCGGCCGGCAGGAGGGCGGCGGCCACCCCCAGGCTGGCCTCGGCGGAAAAACACATGAAGCTCCTGACCGGGTGAGGTGGGACGAGCGACGGGGCGGGGCGGCGGGCTACGCCACCAGCCGGCGGCGGAAGATGAGGCGGACCGGCGGCCAGACCGCGGCGGCCGCCGGTGCAGCGGAGACCGGGGCCACGACGCCCGCGTCCGGTGACGGCCCGCCGTCGTCGGCCCACCGCCGGTGGTCGTCCTCCCGCTGGGCCGCGGCCTCGGCCGCCGACCCCCGGCCCTGGGTGGTCAAGAATCCGTTGAAGCTCACGGTGTCCTGCCTGACGGATGCCCTCGGCCCGGGTGTCGGGCCGGGGGCGTCGCACCGTCATTCTACGGGCCAAATATTTCAAGATTTTTCATTTTACTGATTTTGAGAAAATCCGTCGGGCCGATTCACCAAGCTGGCCGTGGCGTGTCGCCGACCGGGGTAGTTATACTGTCGTCGGACCACCCCACGACCCGGGGACCGGCCGATGACCCCGCCCGACCCGGACCGCCGGCCACGCCCCGGGCGACGACGCCACCCGATCGCACCTTCCGTCGGCCGAGTCCGGTCCGGACCGGGCCGGGCTGCCGGGTCGAGGGCGAACTCGGTCGGGACGGGATGAGCGTCGTCTGCCGGACCGTCCATCCGATGCTGGCCACATCCAGACAATGATGCCGGACTGCCTGGTAAACCTCCGGGGGCTTGCACAAGCTGCCGCGTACGTCACCCGTTCGGAAAAACCGAAGGTTCCGTTACTGCGCGACCGGGTGACCGGCCTCTTTACTTGTAGGGGAGGAGGAACACACGCCTGATGCCGCCCCACGCCAGGCTGTCACAGATGATCCGGGTCCTCAAGGAGGGCCCGGCCGGGACCGACGCCGCTGCGGAAGACGCCCGGCTCTTGGCGTGCTACACGAGCGGGGCCGACCCGGAGGCGTTCCGCAGGCTTCACGACCGGTACGCCGGGCTGGTCTACCGGGTGTGCCGGCGCGGCGCGGGTGCCGACGCGGCCGACGACGCCTACCAGGCCGTCTGGCTGATCTTCGCCCGGAGGGCCAGGACGGTTCGGGACGGCCGGGTCCTCCCCGGGTGGCTGGCCCGGGTCGCCTACCGGGTGTCGGCCCGGGCCCGGCGGCGGGCGGCGGCCGCTACCGTCGGCTCGGACGGCCTGCACCCCGGAGGTGCCGCTATGGCCGCGGCGGCCGACCCCAATCCGACCGCCGACCCGGCCGTCGGGGCGGCCGCCCGGGAACTGGTCGGGGTGATCGAGCGGGCGGTGGCCGGGCTGCCGGACCACCTGCGGGAGGTCGTCGAACTCTGCTA
>JAIEQO010000801.1 GCA_019747655.1 Gemmataceae bacterium
TGACCGAGCAGAACGCGAGCAGCCGCTCGTTGTTCTCCTCGCACAGCTTGATGCGGACTTCCGTGATGACCACCGGTGCTCTCCTTCAGCCGGGGACGAGGTGACGGGATCGGACGAGGAGGACGCGAGACTCCGGTTCACCGGGCGGGGTCGCGGCCCGGAACGCGGCCGCCAGCCGGGCGGCGTCGGCGGCCGACCGGGCGACGGCGAACACGGCCGACCCGCTGCCGGACATCCGGCACCCGGCGGGGTTCAGGCCGGCCAGACGCCAATACACAGCTTCGACAAGCGGGGCAAGCCCGAACGCCGGGGCTTCGAGCCGGTTGAACAGGGCGGCCCCCAGGGCCTCCGGGTCGCCGGCCCGGAAGGCGGCCCGGGCGGCGTCGCCGGACGCGGGTGAGGTTGGTGGCGTCAGCCGGCGGAAGACGTCGGCGGTGGCCAGCCCGACCGGCGGGCAGACCAACACGAAATGGAACGCGGCCCCGGGCCGCTCGGGGGAGACGATCTCGCCCCGGCCGGTACACCACGCCGCCGGCAGGTCGAGGAAGAAGGCCACGTCCGAGCCGACATCGGCCGCGACCGCGGCCAGCTCCGCCTTCGGCAGGTCGAGGCCCCAGACGCGGTTGAGGCCGACGAGCGTGGCCGCGGCGTCGCTCGACCCGCCGGCCAGCCCGGCCTGGGTGGGGATGCGCTTGGTCAGGCGGATCGACGCCCCGAGGTCGGGCCGGCCGGCGGCCGTGCGGAGCCGGTCGGCGGCCTTCCAGACGAGGTTGTCGGGGCCGGCCGAGAGGCCGGGCGGGTCGCAGGTGAGGGCGAGGGTGCCGCCGGGTGCGGGCTGGAGTTCCAGCGTGTCGTACAGGTCGACCCCGACCATCAGGGTTTCGAGGTCGTGGTAGCCGTCGGGGCGTTTGCCGCGGACTTCGAGGAACAGGTTGAGCTTGGCCGGGGCGGCGACGACGAGGCCGGCTCGCCCGGCGGGCAATGTCGGGTGGGGGGAGCCCGTCCGTGGGGCGGACGACGTGGCCGGCATCCCGAACCGTCCGTGGCTGCGGGGCGGGCCGTGCGAGCCGGCCCGAGGACCCAGGTGTTTGTCTCAGCGTTGAATGCAGAGGCTAAAGCAACGGCGGGCGGTGGTCAAGAGGTAAACCGCGGAATTCGGGAAATGTTGGCGGGCGGGTTACGACTTTAAAACGGCCACCGCCCGAGGAAGTGTAGTAGTGAAGGCCAACCCGACCGCCGCACAATCAGCAGCGACATCCGGGTGTGGGATGACCCCCGGGTCACAGTAGTCGTCGGTGTTCGAGCTACAGAACACCAACTTCCGCAAGTACCCCATACCCCGGAGCCGCCGGGAAAACTCCAGGTACTCCTCGAAAATCGTGCCGTCCTTCAACTCGCCGCCCTTCCGCGACGGCCGGCGGCGGGTCCGGGCAACCCTGTTGAACGCCCGAGCCTCGGCATCCGGATGCGGGTCGAGCAAGACCGCCGTGTCGATGAGCCGCCGCGAAAGTTCCCGCAACCGGTCGGCGAGTGTGCTGGCCGTGTACAACGGGCGGCCGAAGTTCAGCCCGATTCCGAGATGGCGGCATAGTCCGTGAAAGTGTTCGGCCTGCTCCTCCATCTTTTCGAGGTGGCGGATGAGGCTGTCGGCGACTCCTTGGACGTTGTCGTCCCACTCCGTCGGGACGAACGAGCCGACAACAAGAGTGTATGGCGTCGGGGTTGCGGTCAGCGTGGAGGCAGCTTCGACACACCCGGCGAGTTTTCCACCCCGCTCGGGCGCACGAATGACATCCAAGATGCAGCAGGTGTCGAGCAGCAGCACGGGCAACCCGGCGTTAGCCGCCTGGTCCGCTGCGTCGCCGATGTCGGGCATCGGTCAGACCCCCGCCCCTACCCGTCGCCCTTCGGTGTGGGCCAAGAGTTCTTGTGCGAACTCGTACTCCACGGCCAGCTTGTACGCTTGCTCCTCATCCCAGGACTCGACCTCTTGAAGCCAGCGGGCAAGCGTACCGGCTTCGAGCCGGGCCCCATCCCGGTGGGCGGCAATGATGAAGTCGTACCACCGGTCCCGGTCCGACGGGTGGCTCGACCCGGTTGCCTTGTTCGCTGTCCGGGAAAACCGCTGGAGCTTCTTGACCGTCTCCGGGGAAACCCACCGCTGGAGGTCGGCGTCCGGCTCGGTCAGTTCCGCCGACGCGCCCGTTCCAGCCGCCGCAGTCCGCACGAAACGGGTGAAGAAGTCCTCAAGGATGTGGTTGTACTCGGCCCGGGACAGTTCTCGCTGTTCACGAGGGACGATGTTCGGCACATAGTAGGTCCGCTCGTCCTTCGGGGACAGGAAGACCGTAGCGGAAGGCCGACCGGCCCGCCTTAGGCAGGAAAAACAGTAAGTGTCCCCTTCATTACGGAGGGCGAGTTCCCGCATCCGCTCTTCTGCCTCGGTGTTCCGTGCCCAGTCGCCCGTGACCGCGGCGGCGATGGCCCCCATCGCGGCGGCGAGTTGGTCCGGCTCACCGCGAACGTAGAGATCGCGAAATACCTGCATCGGTCCACCTCCTGAACACTACCCGAATAATAGCTGGTCGGTCGATAACCCGCTAGCCGGCCATACCGCCCTGCCAGCGGGTCACGGCGTCCCCTCCTCGAACTGCCGGCGAACCGCCTCGATGTTGTACCGCCCCATCTCCTCCTCCCACGCCTTCCAGGCCGCCTCCTTCTCCGGGTCGATCGGCACCGGGGGGATCGAGTCGAGGTCCTCGATCCACCGGCGGATCGACTCCGGGTCGTCGCCCTGTTCCTCTTCGGTCATGAACTCGATCCCGAACGCCTCCCGGACCTCCAGCCGCCGGCCCTCGGGCCAGTCGGCCGGGCCGTCGAGTACCACCTGACCGTTCACCCAGGTCGCTTTGAGCGCGCTCATCGTCCCCCTCCCTTCGCGTTACTTCGCCGCCTTCCGCGGCCGGCCGACGTGGGTGGCCGACCCGTAGGCCAGCTCGGCGCTTTCCATCACCGTCTCGGAGAGCGTCGGGTGCGGGTGGATGCTCTCCAACACGTCCCGGGCCACCGCCCCCATCTCGATCGCCAGCACCGACTCCGCGATCATCTCCCCGACACCCGCCCCGACCAGCCCGACCCCCAGCACCCGCTTGCTCTCCGGGTCGACCAGCATCTTCGTCAGCCCCTCCGTCCGGGCCACGGTGACGGCCCGGCCGCTCGCCGCCCACGGAAACTTCAGGACCTCGTGCGGCACGTTCTGGGCCTCCGCGTCCTTCTGGGTCAGCCCGGCCCAGGCGATCTCCGGGTCGGTGAAGATGACCGCCGGGATCGCCCGCGGGTCCCACGCGGCCGGCTCCCCGGCCAGCACCTCGACCGCCACCCGGGCCTCGGCCGTCGCCTTGTGGGCCAACCCCGGTTCGCCGGCGATGTCCCCGATCGCCTGGATGTGCGACACGTTCGTCCGCCGCTGCTTGTCCACCAGGACGTAGCCCCGCTCGTCCTGCTTCACCCCGGCCTTGTCGAGGCCGAGGTTGGCGAAGTTCGGCCGCCGGCCCACGGACACGAGCACCCGGTCGAACGTCACCTGCCCCGGCACGTCCTTCCCTTCGAGGGTGGCGACGATGCCGTCCTTCGTGGCTTCGAGCCGGGCCACCTTGGTGTTCAGGTAGATGGCCGCGAACTCGGCCCGGAGCTTCTTTTCGAGCGGGGCGACGAGGTCGCGGTCGGCCAGCGGCAGGATGCCGTCGAGCGCTTCGACCACGGTGATCTTCGTCCCCATCGCGGCGTACACGGTGCCGATCTCCAGCCCGATGTACCCGCCGCCGATGACCAGCATCGACTTGGGGATGTCGGGGATCAGAAGGGCCCCGGTGCTGTCCATCACCCGGTCGTCGCCGAGCTGCCACGGCTTCGGCACGGCCGGCACCGACCCGGTGGCGATGATGGCGTTCTGGAACTTGATCGTCTGGGGCTGGTCGCCCGACACCTCGACCGCGTTCGGGCCGGTGAAGGTGGCGTGGCCCTTGACCACCTCGACCCCGCGGCCCTTCGTGAGCTGCCCGATGCCGCCCGTGAGCTTGCCGACGACCTTCTGCTGGACGAACGCCCGGAGCTTGTCGAGGTCGAGCTTTGGCTCGGCGAAGGCCAGCCCCCACTCGGCCGCCTCGCGGGTCTCGTGCAGCAGCTTGGCGACGTGCAACAGGGCCTTACTGGGGATGCAGCCGCGATTCAGGCAGACCCCGCCGAGCTTCGGGTCCTCGTCCACCAGGGTGACTTTCATCCCGTGGTCGGCGGCGTGCAGGGCCGCCGGGTACCCGCCGGGGCCGCCGCCGATGACGAGGAGTTGCGTGTCGCGGGCGTCCGCCATGTGGTTCTCCGGGAATGCGAGCGGGGGCCTGACGGCCCCCGTGCGGCTGACGCTATTGTAGGCCCGGCCCCGGTCACCACCCGTCGTGTTCGGGGTACGACCCGCGGGCCAGCATGTAGACGCCCTTGCCGGCGGCGAACACCCCGATCACCCCCAGCGCGATGACCGCCCGGACGCCCCACTCGTGGTCGTCCAGCCCCTGGACCCACCGCCAGTGGAACCAGCCGATGTACAGGAAGGCGAGGAAGATCAGCCCGCCGGCGGCGACCCACGCGACGGCCTCGGTCCGGAGCTCCCCCTGCCACCGGGCGGCCGGCGGCCCGGGCCGCCGGCCCGGCCCCC
>JAIEQO010000987.1 GCA_019747655.1 Gemmataceae bacterium
CCGCCGGGCCCGGCGGAACACCAGCGACAGGTGGCGGGGGTCGTCCACGTCCGGGAACGCGGCCGGCCGCTGGCCGGACCCGGGCCGCCCCGGGCACCACCGCAGGACCCCGCCGTCGAGCCGGTACAGGCAGCGGGAGACGGTCCCGACGTGGCGGGCCGGGCCGGCCTCGATGTGCAGGTCCATCTCGCCGCCGGCCAGCTCGACGGTCCCCATGTAGATGTCGTCGTCCACCTCGACGGTGAACCGGTTCCCGGCGACGAGCAGCCGGGCCTCCCGCGGCCCGGCCACCGACACCCAGGCGCCCTGGATCAGCTCCCGGTCGGTGCGGGCGGCCGCTTCGGCCGCGGGGGCGAGGACGGGCATGGCACAGCTCCTGTTGGACACGCGGGGGGAGGCCGGTCGTCCGAACCGCGAGCGTGCTTCCGGCAGTCAGTAACGGGCGGCGGCACCCGCCGGGGCGGGGTCGGAGGTGGGGAGGGAGAGCTGGTGTTCGGGGTGCGGCCGCCCGAACCCGCCGGTCCGCCAACCCACCACGCCGTGAGGGCCGCGACGCCGATCGGAACTCTGCCGGAAACCGCGGGCCGTGCCGGGCGGGGGGTCCGGGCCGACCCCGACATCCCGGAACGATGGCAGAACTTGGATGAAGTGTACCCACGGCCCGCCCCGGCCGCAACGGGTCGCGTCTCACTTTGGTGGCACAGGCATTCCTGCCTGTGCCGGCCGAGCTTGCACAGGCAGGAATGCCTGTGCCACCAACACCAAACCGAGGCACGACCCCACAACGGGATGGAGGCGACTACCCCAGCCCGCCCCGCCGCGCCGTATCCTGACCGGGCCTTCCGGAGGGGACGAGATGAGGCCGCTCGTCGCGGGGTTGCTGATGGCCGGGGTCGCGCTCGCCGGCCGGGCCGAGGAGCCGAAGCCGGTGCGGGTGCTGCTGAAAACCGACCACGGGGACATCGAGGTCGAACTCGACCCGGCCAAGGCCCCGGCGACGGTGGCCAACTTCCTCCGGTACGTTGACGGGCGGTTCTACGACGGCGGCCGGTTCCACCGGACCGTCACCCCGGACAACCAGCCGGACAAGACGGTGAAGATCGAGGTGATCCAGGCGGGCGTGAATCCGGCGAAGGAGAAGGACGAGTTCCCACCGGTCAAGCTGGAGCGGACGAAGGACACCGGACTTTCGCACAAGGACGGGACGATCTCGATGGCCCGGGACGGCCCGGACACGGCCACCGGCGACTTCTTCGTCTGCGTCGGCGACCAGCCGGAACTCGACTTCGGCGGGAAGCGGAACCCGGACGGCCAGGGGTTCGCGGCGTTCGGCAAGGTGGTGAAGGGGATGGACGTGGTGAAGAAAATCCAGGCGAGCTCGGCCGACGGTCAGACGCTCAAGCCGCCAGTCGGCATCAAGTCGGCCCGCCGGCTGCCGTGACCGGGGCGTCAGCCACGTTCAATGCGACAAGCCAGCCAGACCAGCCAGAGGGTGAGGTCGCCGGCGAGCTGACCGGCAGCCTCGCGAGGCCGGGGAGCGGGCGGGCGGACGACGCCGGGGTCATGCGGCGAGTTTACCACGTCGCCCCCGCGACGCTCACTTGTCGCCCTTCGGCCGGGCCGGGGCGGCCCCGGCCTTCTCGATGGCCGCGGCCAGGTGCTTGCGGACCTCCGCGTCCTTCTCCCCCTCGCTGATCTTGTGCAGCCGGTCGATCTGGGCCGGGCTGAGAACGGTCGGCTTGATGTCGGCCCGGGCCGGCTTCCGGTCGATCAGCCCGGGCAGCCACTGCGCCGCCCGCCGCCGCAGCTTCTCGTCCCGGCTCGTCTCGAGCACCGCCGCGTAGGCGTCGAACGCCCGGTCGGCGACCGGCTGCCCGCCAGATAGACTGTTCAAGCCGTCGATGGCCCGGAGACGGGCCGCCTTCGGGGCCTTCTCGTCGGCCGCCACCCCGGCCACCAGCCGGGCGGCCAGGGCGGCCGGGACCTGCCGGTCGGGGAACTGGCCCAGGTAGGCCAGGTCGTCGACGACCAGCAGCAGCTCGGCCTCGTCCTTCGCCCGGGCCGGCCAGCCGGCGAGGAACTCGGCCCGGCGGTCGGACCCCCGCCAGTCCTCGCCGAGCCGGGCGGACAGGGCCCGGTCCAGGGCGACCTGGGCGGCCACCGGGACCTTCCCGCCGGCCGCCCGCTTGAGCACCTCGTCCCGGGCCCGGGCCGGGTCGGCGGCGGCCGCCACGTTCGCCGCCGCCGCCGCCATCTCCGGGGCCGGGTCGGTGACGCGGCCGAGGGCGAAGGCGAGCCGCTTGTCCGGGTCCAGCTTGCCGACCGCCTCCAGGAACTCGGCCTGCCGGACCACCTCCGGGTAGCGGGCGTCGTGCTTCTTCCGGACCCGGAAGACCACCCGGGGCGGGATGTCGGACCCGATCCCGACCACGACCACCCACAGCCCCTCCTCCCCGACCTCGAACGGGATGTCCGCTTCGTTGCGGCGCGACACCTCGGCGACGGCGGTGCTGTAGTGGTCGGTCACGCTCGTGGCGCCGGCGGGCAGCTCGCCCCAGTAGGTGTGGGTAACGGCGACCCGGGCGGTGCCGCGGACATCAGCCTTCGGGTCCTTGGCGACGGCCTCCACCTTGCCGCCGACGAGGACGGCCCGCCGCGGGGCGGGCTGGGCGACGACCCCGGACTGCCGCGACCCGAGCAGCTCCGGGGTGATGCGGTCCTGGGCGGACAGGCTCGGCCCGCCGCACGCCGCCAGCACCGCCGCCAGCGGCCACCGCAGGGAGAACGGACGGTTCACGCTCGGGACCTCCTCACGGGCTGGCCGCCGACCCGCCGGCGGCACGGCATCAGGGTCAGGTGGTGGGCCGGTACTCACTGCTTCTGGGACGCCCACGTCAGGGGGGGGCTGGTCTGGATCGCATCGTTCGCCAGGGTGCTGGTGAGCCCGGTGTACGCCGGCGACACGACCCGTCCGTCGGTCACCTCGGAGAATGTTGACGTTGTGGCCCCGGCCCCGCCGGTGGTGTTCGGATTGGCGACCTGTTTCGTCCACACGTGCCGCTCCGCGAGGGGGAGGGTTTTGTCGGCGGCGTTCTTCCCCGCGGCGACCGCCACGTTGCCCGAGCCGTTGAACTGCCAGACGCCCTGCCCGCGGACGGTGTACTGCTCGTCGGCTTGGTTCTCGGTCTCGACCGTGTGGGCGGCCACGTAGACATCGAAGTCGGCGACGATCGAAAAGAAGTCGACGTCGTCGTACGCGGACTGGTCGCTGTACTTTTGCAAGGGCGTGGCCGTGGACCCGTCCACGAGCTGCAGGGCCTTGCTTGTCGGAACGACGGTGAGTACGTCCGTCGCCGGGAACCGCGGGTTGTCGCGGAGGGTGAGCCGACGGCCGCTGCTGACGCCGTCGTTGGGCGACCCGCGGTAGTAACCCTCGTCGACCGAGTACCACGGCCGGTCGGCCGGGGTCGCGTCGAGGAAGGACTTGCCCTCGGCGTTCGCGACCCGCCGGAACGGCGGGGCCGAGTGGTTGAAGTCGCCGTGCATGTGCGTGAACCGGGCGACCTGGATCAGGCCGGCGTCGATGAACCGGATCCCGCGCCGGTGAGGGGTCGGCACGTCGACCAGGGGGCCGACGATTGATAAGACTTCGAGCGTGGCGGTCATCGCCCTCCTGGCGTCGGTCTTGGCATCGACGTGAGAGGAGTACACACCCTTGTAGTTTTCGGGTTGGCCCACCAGATCGGTCCACTGCTCCACTGCGGTGTTGTTCGTTTTCAGTTCGTTCCAGGGGTTGGCGAAGCCGAACTGGACCTGAACGACATTCACCTCCCGGTCGCTCCAGAACGGCTCGCCGACCACCGGGGTGGCCTTGTACTTGCCGAGGGCCGGCCCGCCGTCCCACAGGATCTTGCGGCTGGTGGTGTACGTGGCCGGGTCGACCAGCGTCGTCGGGTCGGCCTTGCCGTTGACGACGGTGTCGATCGCCGACGTCCGGGGGTCCGGGGTCTGGACCGAGTAGGTGTGGTTCGAGTAGCCCGGCACGTTCATCGGCCCCCGCACCCCGTACACCGTGAATAAGACCCCGTCGACTTCCGCCCGCACGTTGGTGGCCTTGTCGACCCAGCCCAGGGTGATCGTCGTGTCCCTGGCCGTCCCGCTCATCGTCAGGCCCTCGACGTAGTAGGTCTTGCCGGCCGCCACCTCGACCCCGCTCGGGAGCGCACCCAGGTCCTTGTCGGCCGACCGGAAGACGTTTATCCGGGTGCCGTTGCCGTTCCACTCCAGGGTGAACTTGCCCGGCTTGGTCGGGTGCGGGGCGGCGGCCGTGATCTTGATCCCGACCAGGTCGTTCTCCCGGTCGACCTTAGTGTTCTCGTCCTTGTCGTAGGTGTGATTGAGGGGGTTGTTGGGGTCGAAGTTGTAGTTGTCGTTGTCGTTGTTGACGGCCACCCACCCGCCCGGGTTCAACTCCTTCGCCTCGTCGTACACCGCCCCGCCCGACGTGATGATGTCCAGGTCGCCGGACGGGCCGCCGATGCTGGTCGAGGACGTGGTCAGGGCGAACCCCTCCCCGATGTCGGCCTCGGCGACCTCCCCGTCCGTCTCCCCCGCCCCGTCCGGGTCGGCCAGCAGGGCCGGCTCGGCCTCGCCGCCGTCGGCCCCGTCGCCCCCGCCCTTCGCGGCCTCGAACGCGACCCCCGGCCCGCC
>JAIEQO010000581.1 GCA_019747655.1 Gemmataceae bacterium
CCACCGCCGACCTCGCCGCCCGGCAGGTCGCCTGGGACCGAGCCCGGGCCGACCGCGCCGCGGCCGACGCCGCCGTCCCGGCGACCATGACGTTCCGCGACGCCGAGAAGAGCCGCGACGCCCACGTCATGGTCCGCGGGCAGTACGACAAGCCGGGCGAGAAGGTCCGGCCCGGCACCCCGGCCGTGCTGCCGCCGCTCGTGCCCGCGAAGGCCGACCGGGCGACCCGCCTCGACCTCGCCAACTGGGTCGTGTCGCCCGACAACCCGCTGACCCCGCGAGTCGCCGCGAACCGGCTGTGGCAGCAGTTCTTTGGGGTCGGGCTGGTGAAAACGGCGTTCGACTTCGGGGCCCAGGGCGAGCCGCCCAGCCACCCCGAGCTGCTCGACTGGCTGGCCGACGAGTACCGCTCGTCGGGCTGGGACACGAAGAAGCTCGTCAAGCTCATCGTGATGTCCGACGCCTTCCGCCGGGACGCGGCTCAAGGTCCGGCCGAGCGAACGAGAGACCCCGAGAATCGGCTCCTGTCCCGCGGCCCGCGGCTGCGGCTCGACGCCGAGCAGGTGCGGGACAACGCCCTGGCGGTCGGCGGCCTCATCGATCTGACGGTGGGCGGCCGGGGGGTGCGGACGTACCAGCCGCCGAACATCTGGGAGCCGGTCGGGTACGCCGACAGCAACACCCGGTACTACCTCCAGGACCACGGGGCGGACCTGTACCGGCGGAGCCTGTACGTGTTCATCAAGCGGACCGCCCCGCACCCGTTCCTGACCAACTTCGACGCCCCGAACCGGGAGCAGCTTTGCGGCAGCCGGGACCGGACGAACACGCCGCTCCAGGCCCTGCAACTGATGAACGACGTGCAGCACGTCGAGGCGGCCCGGGCCCTGGCCGAGCGAACGATCGCGGCCGACAAGTCCGACGGAGAGCGGATCACCTTCCTCTACCGGACCGTGCTGTCGCGTCGGCCGGACGCCGATGAAGTGCGGATCGTGTCGGCGATGGTGGCGAAGCAGCGCGAGCTGTACGCCGCCGACCCGGCCGCCGCGAAGGCGCTGGTGGACGCGGGCGAGTCGAAGCCGAAGCGGCTCGCACCCGACGCCGAGACGGCCGCGTGGACGATGGCCGCCAACCTGGTGCTGAACCTGGACGAGGCTGTGACGCGGAATTAGTAGGGCCGGCTGTGCCGGCCAATGTTTTTCGGCCGGCACAGCCGGCCCTACACGAGCCAACCATGAACCCGCTCCACGACTACGCCCTGACCCAGACCCGCCGCCAGTTCTTCGGGTCGTCCGGGCTGCGGCTCGGCGGGGCCGCCCTCGGGCTACTCGCCGGCCGCTCGGCGGCCGCAGCGCCGGCGGCCCGGGTCCACCCGCCGCTGCCGGGCCTGCCGCACCACGCCCCGACGGCGAAGGCGGTCATCTACCTGCACATGAACGGCGGGCCCAGCCAGCTCGACACGTTCGACCACAAGCCGAAGCTCATCGACCACTTCGACAAGGACCTTCCCGAGTCCGTCCGCAAGGGCCAGCGGATCACCACCATGACCAGCGGCCAGGCCCGGCTGCCGGTCGCCCCGAGCCTGTTCAAGTTCGCCCAGCACGGCAACTGCGGCATGTGGGTCAGCGAGCTGCTGCCGCACACCGCGAAGCTCGTCGACGACATCGCCCTGGTCCGGTCCGTCCACACCAACGCCATCAACCACGACCCGGCCTGCACGTTCGTCATGACCGGGAGCGAGACCCCCGGCAAGCCGAGCGTCGGGTCGTGGCTGGCCTACGGGCTGGGCAGCGAGAGCGACGACCTGCCGGCGTTCGTCGTGCTGACCCCGTGGTGGACCTCGAAGGCCGCCGCCCAGGCGCTCTTCTCACGCATGTGGGCCAGCGGGTTCCTGCCGACCAAGTACAGCGGTGTGGCCCTCCGCAGCGTCGGCGACCCGGTCCTGTACGTCCAGAACCCGGCCGGCGTCGGGCAAGCCAACCGCCGGGCCATGCTCGACGCCCTCGGCGAGCTGAACAAGAAGGCGCACGAGAAGTACGCCGACCCGGAGACCCTGACCCGGATCGCCCAGTACGAGATGGCCTTCCGGATGCAGACCAGCGTGCCCGACCTCGTCGACCTGTCGAAGGAGACGAAGGAGACGCTCGACCTGTACGGCCCGGAGGTGAAGAAGCCGGGGTCGTTCGCGGCCAGCGCCCTCTTGGCCCGCCGGCTCGTCGAGCGGGGCACGCGGGTGGTGCAAATCCTCCACCGCGGCTGGGACCAGCACGGCAACCTGCCGGTCGAAATCAAGTCCCAGTGCTTCGACACCGACCAGCCGACCGCGGCGCTGCTGACCGACCTCAAGCGGCGGGGCCTGCTCGACAGCACGCTCGTCGTCTGGGGCGGGGAGTTCGGCCGGACGGTGTACAGCCAGGGCCGGCTGACCAAGACCGACTACGGCCGCGACCACCACCCGCGGAACTTCTGCATGTGGCTCGCGGGCGGCGGGATCAAGGGCGGGCGGGTGTACGGCGAGACCGACGACTTCAGCTACAACGTGGCCGCCGACCCGGCCCACGTCAACGACCTCAACGCCACCGTCCTCCACTGCCTCGGCGTCGACCACGACAAGTTCACGTTCAAGTTCCAGGGCCTCGACCAGCGGCTGACCGGGGTGGAGGAGCAGCACCCGATCACCGCCCTGCTCCGCTGAGCGGTCGGGAGATCACGACGGGACCGACCGGCCGGCGGGTCCTCCTCCGAGCGGCCGCCGTCGCCGCAACGGCCGGGCCGGTCGCTACAATCGCCGTCGGCGGCCGGGGGCGGTCCGCGTCGGACGGCCCCCCGACCCGTACCCGTTTGGGGGCGACCATGAAGGCGATCCTGTCGGCGGCGCTGGCGGTCGGGGTGTGCGGCCTGGCCCGGGCGGAGGACAAGCCGGACCCGGTCGGGACGTGGAAGCTCGCCTACGAGGTCGGCGACCAGAAGCGGTCGTCGACCCTGGCGGTCAAGAAGGACGGGGACAAGCTGGCCGGGACGATGTCCTGGGCGGACCAGAAGGACGTGAAGCTCAAAGACCTGAAGCTGAAGGGCGACGAGCTGACGTTCTCGGCCGACCGGGAGGTGATGGGCAACACGTTCACCGTCGAGTACAAGCTGAAGGTCGACGGGGACAAGCTGACGGGGAAGGGGTCGGTCGACGCCGGCGGGGAGAAGCGGGAGTTCGACATCGAGGGCAAGCGGGAGAAGAAGGACAAGTGACGGCGCCCCGCGGGCCCCGGTCAGGACCGGCCCCGCCGAAGGCCGCGAGCCTCGGGCGGCTCCGGGGCAGTCGGTCGTTTGTCACCCACACGCCCCTCCGCGTCTCGGAGTGCGTGTGGGAACCCGTTGGCCGTCCTGGGACCGCGGCCGTCCCGGCCGCTCGCCATCGCCCCCGAAGAGCGGCCGGGACGGCCGCGGTCCCAGGGGGCCGCCGGCCCGGCGGGGCACCCCGGACCCCCGTTCGTGCCGAACGACGCCACCCGCCCTGTGGACCAGCCGGCACCCGTACCGGGCGCCGTCGGACGCGGGAGACGACATCGCGTTCCGGCTATAGGGCGATCCGGCGGAACGGCGGGTCGGCGTCGGCCGCCAGCCGCTGGTACAGCCGCACCTCCGGGCGGCCGGCGTCCTCGACGACCCGGCGGACGGCCGCCACGATCTCGTCCAACCCCCCGTGGCAGACGACGACGTACTCGTCGGCCTCGTCCGGGTGGCTGTAGTCGGTATCCGGGTCGTACGAGCCCTCGAACGCAGTCCACGCGCCGGTCGAGTAGCAGACACCCAACCCGGCGTCGTACAAGGCCCGCTTGAGGGCCGGCGGGGTGGCGCAGGCCGCGTCGGAGCCCGTCACCTGGTACCGCAGCTCGACGGGCTCGGGCAGCGGCGGAAGAGGCTCGGCGCTCGTCAACGGGGGCCGGTCGGGCTCACCCCCGGCGACCGCCCGCCCGACCCGCCGCAGGCACTCGTTCCACTCGTCGAACGGGAAGCGGGGCCAGTCGCCCGGCGGCCCGCCCGGCAACTCGTCCGGCGGCCCTTGCGGCACCCGCCGGAGGCTGGAGATGCTCTTCCCGCCGCCCTGCCACGAATACTTGCCCAGGAAGTGACAGACCCAGCCGTAGGGCGGGACGTGACGCCACTCGGACTCCGCCGGAACCATGTTGAATGTCGAGAGGCGATACTGAATCTGGCGGTCGCTGAAGACGCCCAGCGACCGCAGGGCGGCGTTCAGCAGCCGCAGACCGAGGGGGTGGTCGCTCCCCTCGATGGACGCGACGTACCGCACGAGCAGGAGGAACGGGACGCCCGGGTGGGGCAGGTCGGGGTCGCGGAGGGCGACCGCCCGGCCGATCAGGTCGGCCTCCTCCCACCGCAGGGCGTGCGGGTGGAAGTGCGAGTCGTACCAGCCGAGCAGGCGGTCCGGCCCGCCGTCCTTCCGCAGGCGAAGGTTCGTCGCCTCGACGAAGGCCGTGCCCGGCTCCGGCCGCCGGAAGTAGCCGACCCGCAGGGAGTACCCCGGGGACACCGGGAGGTCGAGGTAGCGGTCGTCGGGAAGGCCGGCGACCGGCTCCCCGAACACCCCGTCGCCGAAGTAGTCGGACCAGAAGGCGGCGGTGCACACTAGGCTCTGTTGACGTTGCCGGCTGAGGTCGCACAACGAGTTGGGGCGAGTGGCGCGACCGAACCGAGCGGGG
>JAIEQO010000900.1 GCA_019747655.1 Gemmataceae bacterium
GAGCTTGCCCCGCAGGCTGGACACGTCGGCGATCGCCTGGTCGACCACCTTGATCGCGTCCTGGGCGTCGGCCGTCGAGGTCACCTTGATCCGGGCCAGGTCGGTGGTGCTGGCGTTGGCCAGCCCGCTGATCCCGCTCCCGAGCCGGTCGGTGGTCACCTTGTCGATCGAGATCTCGGCCGTCTCGTTGGCGTTCGCCCCGACCTGGAAGGTCAGCGAGTTGTCGACCACGTCGATGTTGGTCGACCCGCTGGTCGTCTTCCCGCCGGACACCCCGACGTTGAACGACAGCCCGGTCGCCCCGCCGTAGGAGACGGCGTTGCCCAGGCCCTGGGACCCGGCCGTCACCACCGCCTCGTTCGACCCGACGAACACCCGCAGGGCGTTCCCGGCGACGCTGACGTTGTTCCCGACGGTGGTGCTGACCCCGCTGATCGTCGACAGGTTGCCGGCCGGGCTGGAGAAGATGGTCATCCCGGCCGACCCGATGACGTTGCTCTGGATCGAGAACCCGGACCCGACGTTCCCGCTGACGATGAACTTGCCGACCCCGCCGCCGATCGACCCGGCGCTGTCCAGGGCGGCCTGGACCTTCTGGACGATGTTCGCCGAGGTGTCGCCGGCGGTCAGGTCGACCACCAGGGCGGCCGACAGCCCGCCGCCGTTGACGGTCAGGGTGCCGTTGGCCGTCAGCGACCCGGCGGTCACGCCGTTCTGCCCGGACACCCGCCCGCCGGTGGCCGTCCCGTTGGTCGCGGTCGCGCTGGTCAGGGCGGCCGCGGCGGTCCCGGTGGTGGCCGACCCGCTGGCGATCCCGGTCCAGGTGGCGGCGTTCGCCCCGGCCTGGACGACCACCGCGTCCGACCCGAGCTTGCTGGTGATGACGATCGGGCTGCCGTTGGCCAGCGGGGCCCCGGCGGCGTTCGACCCGACGGTGAAGATGCCGGCCCCGGCGACCCGGTCGAGGGCCGCCTGGATGGCCGTCTGGGTGTCGGCCGCGGTGGTCACCGCCGACAGGTCGATCGACACCCCGCCCGGCAGCCCGCCCCCGCTGACCGACAGGGTGGCCGTCCCGGCGGCGCTGGTCTCGCTGGCCGCCCCGAGCCCGAGGGCGGTCCGGACGTTGGCCACCGACGACGCCAGGGTGACCGCCTCGTTGCTGTCGTTGGCGGTGATCCGGAGGTTGCCGCCCGAGTCGGTGACGGCGAACTTGCCGGCCCCGGCGACGGCGTCGAGCCGGCCCTGGATGGCCGTCCGGACGGCCCCGTAGGTGCTCGCCGCCCCGCCGATGATCCCGAAGAAGTCGACCGTCACCGGGGAGGTCAGCCCGCCGCCGGAGATGGTGGCCACGTCGCCGGCCACGAACGTCGGGGTGGCGGCCGCCGCGGCGCTCGAGGTGAACACCGCCCCGACCGGGGCGGTCGCGGTGTTCATGTTGGCCGACCCGGTCACCGACCCGCCGCCGGCCGCCCCGACGACGACCGCCTGGTTGGCCCCGACGGTGGCGGTCGGCCCGGCCAGCAGCCGGCCGAGGTTGCTGTTGTTCGCCCCGTTCACGCTGGCCAGGGTCCCGGCCTGGCCGTTGAGCAGGAACTTGCTGGCCCCGAACTTGGTGGTGTTGGCGATCCGGTTGATGGTCTCCAGGGCGTTGTCGATTTCCGCCTGGTTGGCCGCCAGGGCGCTGGCGTCGTTCACCCCGGAGTTGGCCGAGTCGAGGGCCAGCCCGCGGACCTTCCCGAGCAGCCGGTTGATCTCGTTCAGCGCGCCCTCGGCCGTCTGCACCATCGACACCCCCTTGTTGGTGTTGTCGATGGCCGTCCGCAGGCCGGCGATCTGGGCCCGCTGCTGCTCGCTGATGACCAGGGCGGCCGGGCCGTCGGCCCCGCGGTTCACCTTCAGCCCGGTCGACAGCTTCTCGAGCGACTTGGACAGGGCGGTGTTGGTCGCGCTGATGTTGTTCTGCGCGGTCAGCGACGCGACGTTCGTGTTCAGAGCCAGACCCATGACGCACACCTCTGGTGTTAACGGTCACGAAGGCGGGTCGGGGGGTCCGACCGTCTGGAACCGTTATCGACCCCGGGCGGGGGAAATTTGCCCGTCGGCTGCGGCACCGCCCGCGACCGACCGACCGCCGTAAACGCCGCGGCCCGGCGTGCTTCGGGGGCACGCCGGGCCGGGGTGGGTAGTGGCCGGTGGTCAGTGACCAGTGGCCGGTCGAAACAGGTTACTTCGCCGGTGTGTTCCCTCCGAACACTGATCACTGGCCACTGATCACTGACCACTCTCCGAGCCGAGCATCGCCCGGGCGGTGTCGGCCGCGGCCTTCGGGGTGTCGAACTCGCCGGCCGCCAGCCGGGCCAGGACCGCCGCGACCGTCGCCTCCCGGTTCTCCGGGTAGCCCCGCAGGGCCTCCATCAGCCGGGTCAGGTCGGCCGTCGGCCGGTACTCGGCAGAACTCCCCGCCGCGGGACTCGCGGACGGGGCCGGCGCGTCGGCGGCCGGGGACTTCGGCGGCTGGGCCGCGGCGGCGGTCAGCGGAACGTGGGAGCCGGATGGATCAACCCGCATGGGTGTTCTCCCGGTGGGAGTTTTTGCCCGGGGCGAAAGCTGTGTGCCCTGCGGGAAGGTTATCGAAGAGGCGGACGGAGAAGTTGCGTCGGAAAACTTCTCCGGTCAACCGGATTCTCCCGGGCTTCGATCTTACCCCCGGACCCGCCCCCTCCGCCAGACCGGCCGCCATGACCAAATCCTCGCCGGAACTCCCCGACCTCCCCCTGATCGGGGCCGACGAACTCCCGCACCCGGGCAAAGCCCGGTCCCGCGGGCGGCTCCGGCTACTCGTCCTGCCCGTGATCGTGGCCGGGTGTTTCGCGGCCGGGGTGGCCGGGTCGCTCGTCGCCGCCGGCGGCCGGCCGGCCGAGGAGCCGCCGGAGGTCGCCGAACACCACGAGGCCATCCCACACGTCGCCGACGCCGGGCACTACGAGCCGGCCCCCAAGCACGAGGACGGCCACCCGGCCCCGCACGCCGACGACCACCACGCGGCCGCCCCCGCCGAGAAGCACGCCGACGGCCACCACGACCACAAGCCGGCGTCGCACCGCGAGCGGATCGACCTCGCGGCCCGGGCCGGGCGGTTCGCCGACGCACTCGAGATGCTGCGGCACGGCCCGGTCGACCACCTGGGCATGGACGAGCGGGCCGTCGCTTACCGCGAAGGGGTCTGCCTCGAAGGACTGGGCGACTACAAGGGGGCGGTGGCCGCCTACGCGAAGGCCGCCGACCCGCACGCCCCGGGGTGGGCCGACCTCGGCCGGGCCCGGTGCCTCCTGGCCGCAGGCGACCGGCCGGCCGCGCAAGCGCTCCTGAACCGGGTGTCGCTCGCGGCCGGGGCGGACGGCCATTTGCTCGGCGAATGCCTGCACCTTCGGGCCAGGCTCCTACTAGTCGCCCGCGGGCCGCTGTCGGCCCCGGACCCGCTCGACGCCGAGGCACTGGCCTGGCCGATGCCCGCCGGCCGCGGCGAGCACACCCTCGCCCACCTCGGGGACGGCCTCCCGCACAGCCCGGAGGCCGACCACCGGCCGGAGGCGGTCGCGGTTCACCGATCGTCCTGGTTACCGGGCCATCCCGAGGTGACGGCCCTCGTCCGCAACCGCCCGGCGGCCGCGTTCTTCGACGGCCTCCGCGCGGCCGGCCTCCATGTCCACGTCGACCCGGCGGCCGCCGACCGGCTCAACGCCCCCGTGGCGATCGACCTCGACCACGCCCCGCTGGCCGAACTGCTCACCGCCCTCGGCGAGTCACTGGGATTCGGGTGGCGGGTGGACGGCGACGGCGTCGCCATCGGCTCGGAGGGCGGCCGGGATGACCTCGCCGACGCACTCCGGCGGGCCGTCGGCTTCGACCCGGATCACCCGCTGGCAGACGCCGCCCGGGTGGCCCTGGGGAACCTGCACGCCGAAGCCGGCCGGTGGTCGCTGGCGGCCGACGACTACCGCCGGTTCCTGGACCGCCGGGCCAACGCCGCCGAGGCCGTCCACGCCGCGTACAACCTCGGGCTGGCCGAACTCCGGGACGGGAACGGGGCCGCCGCCCGGGCCCGGTTCCTCGACGTGATCGACCGCGGGCCGCGGACCGCCTGGGCCGATCTCGGGCGGTGGTGGGTGGCCCGGACGCACCTCGACGCCGGGGACACGGTCGCCGCCCGCAAGCCGCTGCGGGTGGCGTTCGACGGACGGTCGAAGGACGTGCGGTCGGCGGCCGCCCTCGGGCTGGTCGCGGCCGACCTGCTCGACGGCGACGCCGACGCCGCCCGGTCGCTCCTGCGGACCGTCCGGTTCGGGACGGGGGCGGCCCACGCGGCGACGGCCGGGTGGTTCGACGCCCTGCTCCGCTACCGGGCCGTCCCCTCGGACGGCCGGGCGGCCGAGGTGATGACACTGCTCGCCGAAGGCGACGACGGCCGGCCGCTCGGGGCGGCGGGGGTGTACCTGGCCGGGCGGGCGTACCACGAGGCCGGCCGGCCGGACCGGACGGTCGAGGTGTACGACCGCGGGGCCGGGGCGTTCCGCGGGCCGCTGGCCGTGCGGATGACGCTGGCCGCGGCCGAGCACCTGGCCGCCCTCGACCTCCGCGGGCCGGCCCGGCAGCGGCTCTTGGCCGTCGCGACCGTCGACCCGGTCGGGCTGGGGCTGACGGCCGAGCTGCGGCTGGCGGAG
>JAIEQO010000407.1 GCA_019747655.1 Gemmataceae bacterium
GCCGGCCGGGTCGCCCGGGCCCGCCCGGACCCGGCGGCCGCCGTCCTGCACACCCTCGAGGCCCTGAAGTTCGACCCGCTGTCGGTCGACGCCCACCGGGCGGCGGTGGCGCTGTTGGCCGAGACCGACGGCCGGGCCGCCGCCCGCACCCACCTCGGCCAGGCGTGCCAGCGGTTCCCGCACTACCGGCCGCTCTTGCAACTCCGGGCCGAGTTCCTCTCCGGCGACCCGGACGCCGACCCCGACCGGGCGATCCAGGCGCTCCTCGACGAGTGCCCCGAGGACGCCTGGGCGTGGCGGCAGCGGGCCCTCGTCCTGGCCGACCGGAAGCAGCCGGCCGAGGCCCTGGACGCGGCCGACCGGGCGGCCGCCCTGGAGCCCGACCACCCGTGGCTGGCCGGGGTCCGGGCCCAGGTCCTCCGCAAGGCCGACCGGACCGAGGACGCGGCCGCCGCCGTCCGGGACGGGCTCCGCCGGACCATCGACCAGGACGCCCTGATCGCCGAGTTGGTCCAGCTCGGCCGCGGGACGGACGAGAAGCGGGACGCCCTGGACTTCGTGTACGAGGAACTCCGCCGCCAGCCGCACACCGGCGAGGGTCTCGTCGCCTACCTCGGCCAGGCTCACGGCGTCTTCACCGAGCCGGACGAGCACGGCGAGCTGTTGGAGCGCCTGGAGGAGCTGCTGGACGACCGGCCGGACCTGTGGCACGCCTGGTCGGCGGTCATCCAGCAGATGGCCGTCCTCGGCCGGACCGAGGAGGCCGACGCCCTGGCCCGGGAGGCGACCGACCGGTTCCCGCTGTTGGCCAAGCTCTGGCTCGACCGGGCCCAGGTGGCCCACGCGGCCGGGAACGCCGAGGCCCGGCTCGACGCCCTCCGGCAGGCGGTGGCCACCGCCCCCGGGTGGTCCCCCGCCGCCCGCGAGCTGGCCGACGGGCTGGACGACGCCGACGACCACGCCGAGGCGGTCGCGGTGCTCCGGCGTAACGCCGCCCGCAGCCCGCTCGACCCGCTCGCCCACGGGTTCCTGGCCGAGTGGCTGTGGGAGGCCGGCGAGTCCCGGGAGGCCCTCGACCGGGCCAAGCTCGCCCTGCGGCTGGAGCCCGGGTACGACTGGGCCTGGCACGCCGTCCAGCTCTGGAGCGACCGGCTCGACGAGCCCGACGAGGCCGCCGAGCTGGCCCGGGAGCTGACCAAGGACCGCCCCGGCGACCCGCGGGTGTGGGTCCGGCTGGTCCGGGTCCTGCACCACCCGCGGCACAACGACGAGGTGCTGGCGGCGCTCGACAAGGTCGTCACCCTGGACCCGCGGAACGTCGAGGCCCACGACCTGCGGGCCGAGCGGCTGGCCGAGATGGGCCGGTACGACGACGCCCTCGCCGCCGCCAAGCCGCCGGCCCTGGCGGCCGACCTGCCGTTCCTGCTGCAAGGCCGGCTGGCCTGGGTCGAGGCCCGGCGGGGGAACTACGCCGCCGCCATCCCGCCGATGCAGGCCCTCGTGGCGGTCGACCCCAAGTACGTCTGGGGCTGGCACCAACTGGCCGAGTGGTACAACGAGACCGGCCGGGCCGAGGGCTACTTCGAGGCGGCCAGCGAACTCGTCCGGCTCCAGCCCGGCCACCCGGTCGCCCTGACCATGCGGGGCGAGGCCAAGCTCCAGACCGGCGACCGGGACGGCGGCAAGGCCGACCTCCGGGACGCCCTGAAGGTCAGCGCCACCTACTCCCCGGCGGCGGCCGTCCTGTTCGACGCCCACCTCGCGGACGAGGAGTTTCGGGAAGCCCGGCAAGCCCTCGCCGTGCTGCAGGAGCACATGGCCGGGCCGGAGGTGGCCGTCAAGCAGCTCCAGTACGCCTGCAAGACGGGCGACGTGGACGGGGCCGTCCGGGCGTTCGCCGAGGTGTGCGAGGGGCCCGGTCAGACGCCCTTCCCGCTCCGCGCCGGCCTGGCCGAGATGAAGGACGCCGGGTGGGAGGAGCGGGCCTACCGGGTGCTCCGCGAGTCGTGGCAGACCGGCGGGCCGTTCCACCCGTGGGCCCCGATCTTCTGGGTCGACTCGCCCGACGGCGAGGACGCCGGCCCGGACCTCCGGCTGCGGGCGGCCGAGGCCGTCGTCAAGGCGTACCCGAAGTTCGTCCCCGGGCACGACAGCAAGGCCGAGCAGCTCGCCGCCAACGACCGGTTCGACGAGGCCGTCGCCGCCTGTCGCCCCGCGGAACTCGGCGAGCCGCTCCCGGCCGAACTCCGCGGCCGGGTGGCCTGGATCGAGGCCAAGCGGGGCGACCGGGCGAAGGCCATCGCCACCATGAAGGCGGTCGTCGCCGACTTCCCGTCCTACGTCCTCGGGTGGCGGCAGTTGGCCGCCTGGTACGACGCGGCGGGGCGGTACCGCGACTGCCTGGACGCGGCCGACCACTTCGTCAAGCTCGAGCCCCAGAACCCGATCGCCTACGTCTACCGGGGCGAGGCCAGGCGGGGCGTCGGCGACCGCAAGGGGGCCCGGGACGACTTCGCCCGCGGGTTCGAGCTGGACCCGGGGTGCGAGCCGGCCGGGCTCGACCTGATCGCCGAGCGGCTGGCGGCCGGCGACGTGGCCGGGGCGACCGAGACGCTCTCGACCCTCCGCGAGCACGCCGACAGCCCGATGGTCCGGCTGCGGGCCGTCCAGGTGGCGTGCAAGCAGGGCAACCCGGACGTGGCGGCGGCCGAGTTCCGCGAACTCGCGGCCGACGAGGAGACCGCCCGGGGCACCCTCCGCGAGGCCCTGGCCGCCCTCGACTTGGCCGGGTGGGGCGGGCGGGTCACCGACGAGCTGAAGGAGCTGGCGTTCGCCCCGGACGCGAACCCAGAGCTGGCCGGTCTGTGGGCCGAGCGGGCGGCGTCGGCCGGGCCGCCCGACGCCGTCGCCGACCGGCTGCCGGAGCTGCTCGCGGCCAACCCGGCGGCCGGGCGGGAGGTCGTCCTGGCCTACGCCTGGGCGATGGCCGAGGCCCGCCGGCCGGTGCAGGGGATCGTCCAGCGGTACAGCGAGGTACTGCGGGCCGACGACCGGGCCTGGGCCCGGGCCGGGGCGGCGCTGGCGGCGGCCGGGCACCTGGCCCTGGCGTCGGCCTGGCTGGCCGACTACCGCGACCGGGACGGGCTGGAGGCGTGGATGCTCCGCCCGCTGGCGGCGTCGCTGCGGGCCCTGGACCAGGACGACAAGGCCCTGGAGGTGTGCCGGGCGGCGGTCCGGCTGGGCGGCCCGGACGAGGTGCTGGCCGACTACCGGGCCTGGCTGGCGCTGGACTTGGCCCTGAGCGGGCAGGTGGAGGAGGCCGCGTCGCAGGCGGGGAAGGTGGACGCGGTGACGGTGTCCGACGGCACGCGGCTCGTCCTGGCGATGGCCGAGGCGGTAGTGCTCGTGGGCCGGGCCGGGCCGGGGGGTAAGGCGGCGGCGTTCGCCGAGGCCAAGGAGCACCTGCGGGTGGCGGCCGGGTCGTGCGGTCCGGACGAGGTCCCGACCGGGGCCGACCGGGCGTACCGGCGGACGGCCGCCCACCTCGCCGCCGCGGCCGGGACGGTGCGGGCCCGGCTCTGGGCCCTGGGGCAGCGGCTGCGGCCGTGGGTGCGGTAGACTGGGGGTAGGTCACATCAGGGGGAGCCGTCATGACCGCGACCGAACCCGCCGCCCCGCCGGCCCCGACCGCCGCCCCGGCCGAGACGTTCACCGTCACCCGGGCCGACTGGCAGCGTCTGCTCGACCGGGTGGCCGAGCAGACGGCCGCCATCCGACACGTGGAGGAGCAGTTGGCGGTGGTGCGAGTCCGGCCCGAACCGATCTACGACCGGTCGGCCGGGCGGGTCGTGGAGATCGAGCCGCACCGGCACGAGGCGGCCGCCGCTTACGAGGCCGAACTGGACGACCTGCTGGCCCACCTCGCCGCCCACCCGGCCGACCGGTGGGTGGCATATCGCGGTCGGCAGCGGGTCCGGTTCGGCCCGACCGGCCACGCGCTGTACCAAGACCTCATCCGCGAGTACCCGGACGGCCAGTTCGCGCTGTTCGGCATCGATGAGGTCGACAAGTACCCCGACTCGACCGTCGCCTGACCCGGGGACGCTCATGCCCGCCGTGATCGACGACCAGCCGTGGCCGCCGCCCCTACCGGTCGGCCTCCGGCGGCCGGACGGCTCGTTCGTCATCGACCCGGCCAACAACCAGCCGCTCCAGGTGGTCCACGACCAGATCGTCCTCTGGGTCAGCCTGACCCCGCGGGGTTGGGCGTCACCGGCCGGCTCCGCGCTCTTCCCGGTCGTACTGGACACCGGGTTCAACGACACGTTGCTGATGAGGCAGGAGCAGGCGGACGCGTGGGTGGGGGCGGCCGAGGTCGCCCGCCTCCCGCTCACCAACCGGACGCTCCGGGTCGGTCAGGACTTCGTCGACGGCCGTGACGCCGACCTGTGGCTGTGGCCGAACGTGCCTGGCACCCGCGACCCCGACCCCGGCGGGATGCCGGTCCGGCTCGAACTCCCCGGTGGAGCCTGGATCGCCGCGGTCGGGTCGTATGTGGCGCGGGACAAGCCGCTCATCGGGCTGCGGCTGATCCGGCACAACGGCCTGACCGTCCGGCTCGACGGGCTGGCCCGGCGGGTGTCGGTCGAGACCCCGTAGCGGCTACGCGGCCGGCGTCGGTGCGGGCGCACGCCCGGGAACGAGCGAGGCCGGGGGCGGTCG
>JAIEQO010000471.1 GCA_019747655.1 Gemmataceae bacterium
CGCCCGCCGCGGGTACGGGGCCGCCCCGCTGGTGCTGGCCCCGGCCGGCCACGTCCCGCCCCGGCTGATCCCCTCGACCACGGCCGCCGTGTCCGGGGCGGCCCCGGTGCCGCCGTCCGTTTCCCTCATCACCGAAGGAGTGCTCGCCGCCATGCGCACCGCCAAGCTGCAACTGGCCGCCGCCGTGGTGGCGGCCGCCGGGCTGCTCGGGCTAGCCGGGGTCGGGGCGTACACCGCCCTGGCCCAGGACCCGCCTCCGGCCGCCAACCCGGCCGACCCGCCCGCCCCGAAGGCCGAGCCCGGCGGCACTGGCGAGTGGATCGTGAAGGACTTAGCCGGCGCCATCCCGACGGCGTTTCCGGACCTCGGCCCGCCGCCGAGGCCGGAGGAAGACTGCCCGAGGTTGTTCGGGAAGGAGCCGGTCGTCGTCGACGCGCGGGACGACACCTACCGGAAGCTGTTGAAGGCTCGGCTCCAGCTCGCCCGGCTCGGGTTCGCCCGGGCACACGGTTACTTGGGGCAGCGGGGGGCCCCGGCCGGGGCGATCGTTCGCACCCAGATGCAGTTGCTCGGCGAGATTCGGGAGGTGGTTATGGAGCTTTGGGCGGCCGACCCAGCCGGCTCCGTCCCGTGGCTCGAAGAGTCGGTCCGCATGACGAAGCTGTACGACGGGACGGTGGACACGGCCCTCCAGGCCGTCAATCCCGGAGATGCGACCTTCTTCCACCTTGTTGAGGTCCGTAGGCACCGGTTGGCGGCCGAGGCAGACCTGTGGAAGGCGAAGAACCGGCCGGCGGCCAAAGGCGGCGGTCCGGGGAGGTGACGTTAACGAACGCGGCGGGCGGGGGACGTGGGTTCCCCGCCCGCCGGCAACGGTTACGCCCGCCGGGCCGGGAGCTTCCACGACCCCGGGGTCGGGGCCGGCGTCACCTCGATCGACGACTCCAGGGTCAGCTCCTTCGGCATGGTGGCGTCGTCGGCCGCCAGGGCGTCGTCCCACTTCAGCGTCTTGCAGGCGTAGGCCGCGTTCCGCCCCAGGATGGCGGTGAACGTCGACTCCGTCACCCCCCGCAGCTCGTTCAGCGGCCGGCCGGCCCGGATGCTGTTCAGGAGATCGATGTGCTCCTGGACGTAGGGGTCGCGGTCGTCCGAGCCGACCTCCTCCCGGCCGATCCGGTACTGGTCGACCCGGCAGTTCCCCTTCGTCCCGACGATCGTTTCGGACACGTCGGTCTCGCCCGGGATGTGCCGGCAGTACGAGAACAGCTTGACCCCGTTCTTGTACTCGTACTCGACCGCGAAGTGGTCCCAGATCTGGCCGACCTCGGCCGGCTCGCCGACCGGCCGGGCCGCACGCCCGCCCAGCCCGACGGCCTTGACCGGGTGGTCCTGCATCACCCAGTTGACCACGTCCAGGTTGTGGACGTGCTGCTCGACGATGTGGTCGCCGCAGAGCCAGAGGAAGTGGTACCAGTTGCGGAGCTGGTAGGCCGCGTCCTTCTCCCCGGGCTTGCGGGCGTTGAACCAGATGCCGTTGTTGTTCCACGCGCAGCGGGCCGCCTTGACCCCCCCGATGGCCCCGTCGTGGAGCTTCTTGACCGTCTCGATGTACCCCTTCTGGTGCCGCCGCTGGGTCCCGGCGACGATCGCCAGGTTCCGCTTCTTCGACTCGTCGACCAGCCCGAAGCACTTGCGGATGCCGGCCGCGTCGACGGCCACCGGCTTCTCGCAGAAGACGTGCTTGCCGGCCCGGACGGCGGCCTCCAGGTGCTGGGGGCGGAACCCGGGCGGGGTGGCCAGGATGACCAGGTCGACCCCGGCGTTGAGCACCTTCTCGTAGGCGTCCAGCCCGTCGAACGTGGTCTCCGGGGTGAGCTTCACCTGGGCCGCGTACTTGAAGAACGGACTCTTTTCGTCCTTCTTGTTGGGGTCTTTCTGGTCGACGGCCCGGAACTGGTCGGCGGCCGCCCTGGCCCGCTCCTTGAACACGTCGCCGACGGCCACGATCTCGACCTTCGGGGCCTGCGGGTTGAGGACCGCCTCGGCGTCCAGGATGTTCCGGACGGCCCCGGTGCCGCGGCCGCCGCAGCCGATCAGCCCGACCTTGGTCACCTCGTTGCCGGCGGCGAACGCCCCGGCCAGGTTGACGGTCGCGGCCGCCCCGGCGGACGCCGCCGCGGCCTTCAGGAAGTCCCGCCGGGCGGCGGTCGGTCGAACGGACATCGGAAACTCCAGGAGGGAAAGGGTGTGGTCCTCGGACCCGGGGCGTTGCCCCGGGCTATGCTGTGTGACCCCTTCGGGGTCCAAACCCGAAGCAGCCTGAAGGGCTGCCACAACGTAGCCCGGGTTGGAACCCCGGGGCGAGCACGGCCGGGCTATTCACTCTTCTTGACGACTTTCGGTTTCAGCCCCACGAGTTCGGGCTGCTCGTCCTCGGCGATGACCACCCGGAACCCGATCACGTCCATCCGGGTCAGCCACCAGATGCTCTGCGGCTCCTGCGGGTCCCACTTCATCCACGACTTCTCGCTCACCCGGCGGGCGGCGCTGCGGCACCGGTCGGCCTTGTCCGCCCACGACCCGCCGCGGACCACGTGCGACCACTTGTCGGCCGTCGGCAACGTCACCGGGTTGAGGCTGAGTTTTTGGGCCGCGAACCGCTCGTAGGCCTTCGGGTCGTACTGGTCCAGGGTCCACTCCCAGACGTTGCCGTACAGGTCGTGCAGGCCGAACGGGTTCGGCTTGCGGGTCCCGACCTTGTGGGTGCAGCCCTTGATCTTGTCCGGGAAGTTCTCCTCGTCCACCGAGTTGTTCTTGTACCAGGCGTACTCGTCGAGGTCCGCCGGGTCGTCGCCGAAGAAGTAGGCGGCGTCGCCCTTCCCGCCGCGGGCGGCGTACTCCCACTCGGCCTCGGTCGGCAGGCGGTAGGCCTTCCCGGTCTTGGCCCGCAGCCAGTTGCAGAAGGCCATCGCCCCGTGGTGGCTCATGCACAAGGCCGGGTGCCCCTCCCGGCCGTGGTCGTAGGTCTCGTCGACGAACGTGTTGGTCGGGCGGGTGACGGCGTCCGGGCCGAGGCCCTTGGCCCGCTCCTCGTTGGCGACCGGGTGGTCCCCGTCGAACCAGAACACGTCGTACACGTCCCACGTCACCTCGCACTTGCCCATCCAGAACCCGCCGACCTTGACCCGGTGCTGCGGGCCCTCGATCGGCTCCCGGCCGGCCTCGCCCTCCGGGCTGCCCATCGTGAACTCGCCGCCCGGGACGTAGACCATGTCGAACTTGGCCGCGAGTGGGACCTTCTCGATCCGCTTGGTCTTGGCCTTCGTCTTCGGGTCCATCTCCTCGTGCTCGATGACCCGGACGGCCTTCACCGCCTCGGTGTAATTCGCCTTGGCCGGCGGTTTGGCCGCGGGGGCTTGGTCGGCGGCCGGGGCCGACAGGCCGGCGGCCACGGCCAGGACCGGGAAAAGTGCGAGCGCGCGGGGGAGCATCCTGATAGAGTCTCCGATGGGGGGGCCGCTGTCAACCGGCTGCCGGGGGGAAGGCGGGACCGGACCGGGGGGGTGCGATGGTCGGGCTGCTCGGGCTGATGGCGCTATTGTACCAGCCGGCGACGGTTCCGGAAGGACGGCCGGACCCGGCCCGGCACGAGGTTGAAAGCAAGCACATGGGGACGACCTTTCGGATCGTCCTGTACGCCGACGACGCGGGCGCGGCGAAGCAGGCCGCCGACGCGGCGTTCGCCCGGGTCGCCGCCCTCGACGGGATCATGAGCGATTACAAGCGGGACAGCGAGCTGAACCGGCTCTGTGCCGCGTTCAAGACGGCCGTGGGCGAGCCGGTAAAGGTCGGCGACGACCTGTTCTTCGTGCTCTTCAAGGCCGAGCAACTGTCGAAGGCGTCGGACGGGGCGTTCGACGTGACCGTCGGCCCGGTGGTCCAGCTCTGGCGGCACGCCCGGCGGACGCAGCAACTCCCGGACAAGGAGGAACTCGCGGCGGCCCTGGCGAAGGTCGGTTACAAGAATGTCGAACTCGACCCGGCCAGGCAGACGGTTAAACTCCTGAAACCCGGGATGCAGCTCGACCTCGGCGGGATCGCCAAGGGGTACGCCGCCGACGAGGCCCTCCGGGTGTTGCGGGAGAAGCACGGCATCTCCCGGGCGCTGGTCGCGGCGGCCGGCGACATCACCTGCGGCGACCCCCCGCCCGGGAAGGACTTCTGGGCCGTCGACATCGCCCCGATCGCCAGGGGGCAGAAGCCGCGGCCGCTGCGGCTGGCCAACGCCTCGGTCTCGACCTCCGGAGACCTGGAGCAGTTCGTCGAGATCGGCGGGGTCCGGTACAGCCACATCGTCGACCCGAAGACCGGCCTCGGGCTGACCGGCCGGCGGAGCGTGACCGTGATCGCCCCGAAGGGGGTGACGGCCGACAGCCTGACGAAAGCCGTCATGGTCTTGCCGGCGGACAAAGGACTATCATTGGTGGAAGCGACGCCCGGGGCGGCCGCGTACCTCGCCGCGGTCGGCCCGGGCGAGGCGGTGGCCGAGCGGGAGTCGGAGCGGTTCGCCCTGTACCGTCCGAAGTGACGGCGGTTTTCCCCAACCGGAGGTACGACCGTGGACGAGCTGATCAAGTCGGTGACGGCCAAGGCCGGGGTGTCCGAGGAGCAGGCCAAGAAGGCCGTCCAGTCGGTGGTCGAGTTCCTGAAGGCCAAGTTCCCCGCGATCGGCGGGCAGCT
>JAIEQO010000062.1 GCA_019747655.1 Gemmataceae bacterium
CCGGGCTGGGTCGGTCCGGGCCGCCGGGCGGCTGACGGCCACCTGGTCCGGGGCCGGCACCTTCCGGGCGGCTACCCTGTCGGCCCCGGCCGCGACCGTCCGGGACGCCGCCGGGAACGTGGTCGGGTCGGGGGCCGTGGCCCTCTCCGCAGCGGCCGAGCTGGCCGTCGCCGGCGGGACGTACCGGGTGACGGGGAACGGCTCACTGAGCTTTTACGGCCCGGCCGGGGCCGCCCTCGGGGCCGGCGGCGATTGGGCCGACTACTCCGCCGCCGTCACCGGCAACCCCACCTTCACCACCAGCGGCGGCCTGACCCTGAACGGCACCGCCCTGCCGGCCGGGACGTACACGATCACCGCCGCGTCCGCCACCCTGACCGGCCGCGGGGCGACCTCGGCCCCGACCTTCGCCGGGTCGGCGTCGGTCGCCGTCACCGACGGGGCGGTCAACGTCGGCCCGGGGACGGGCAACCTGTCGGTCGGCGGGGCGGCCCTCGACCCGGCCGCCGAGACCACCCTCGACGGCTACACCGGCACGCTGACCGTCACCGGCGACGGGTCGGACGCCGACGCCGTCACCCTGGACGGGACGGCCGCCCACGTCCTGCGGGTGACGGCCCCGGCCGGGCTGGCCGCCGACCAGAACACCCCGGTGACGTTCCGGGCGGCGGTCGGCACCAGCCTCGGGGGCGATTACACGATCTCGGCCGAGGCCCCGGCCGGCTGGGCGGTGGCGGTGGACGCCGCCGGGAACGTGACCGTCACCCCGGCCCCCGGCAGCCCGGCCGGTAGCTACCCGGTCCGGGTCGTCGCCCGGTCGAATGCCAACCCGGACCTCGTCGCCCAGACGGCGGCCGCGGTCGCCGTCGCCGCGACCGCCCCCGGCCTGACCCTCGTCGTCACCGCCGACCCGGTCTTCACCGCCCCGTACGCCGGTGCCCAGATTCCGACCTCGTTCCAGGCGGCGGTCCGGAACCTCGGCCCGGCGGCCGACGGCTACACCGTCGCCGCCTCGAACGTCCCGGCCGGGTTCGAGGTCGTCACCAGCCGCGGCGGCCCGCTGACGATCCCGGCCGGGCGGCCCGGCGTCGTCGGCCTGTACCTCCGGCCGGTCGCCGGGGCGGTGCTCCCGGCCCCGGGCACCCCGCTGTCGTTCACCGTCACGGCCACCAGCGCCACCGACCCGACCCTCACGCGGACCCAGACCGTCAGCTTCACGATGCCGGAGGCCCATGGCGTGACCGTGGCCGTCGACCCGGCCGGGGCCGGGGCCACCCCCGGCACCACGGTCGCCGGCACTCTGACCCTGCGGGCGGTCGGGAACGTCGCCGAGACGGTCAACCTGCTGACCGTCCTGCCGACCGGGCTGACGTTGGCCGGGCTGTCGGCGACGGCCACGCTCCAGCCTGGTCAGTCGGTGGCCCTCCCGTTTACCCTGACGGTGGCCGCCGACACCCCGCTGAACACCACCCTGACGGCCGGCCTCACCGCCCGGTTCAGCCCGCTCGGCGAGGCGTTCGACGTGAACGTCCGCATCCCGGTGCGGGTGGCTGTTCCCGGGGCGGCCGCCATCGGCACCGCGGCCGAGGCCGCCGGGCGGCTCGGCCAGCCCGACCTGGCCGCCCGCCTCCGCGAGCTGAGCACCGCCCTGACCGGCCTCGTCCAGTACCCGGCCAGCCGGGTGTACAAGGGCCAGGCGACGGCCGCCCTCGACACCATCGCCCGGCTGCTCGCCGCGAACCAGGACCTCGCCGACCTCGCCCCCCCGGTCAGGGCCGACGCGGCCGCCCTCACCGCCGCCGTCACCCCGGCCGCCATCCAGGCCGCCGTGGTCGCCCTCGGGAACACCCTCGGGGTGACCGGCGCGACCCTGGCCGACGCCGCGGACACCCGGTTCACCATCGGGTTCGAGCGGAACAGCCAGGTCGGCCGGCCGCAGGTCGGGGCCGAGTACCGGCTCGTCCTCCAGAACACCGGGGCGGCGACCACGACGTATGACCTCGCCGTCACCGGCCTACCGGCCGGGGTCACGACCGCGTTCAGCCAGACCTCGATCACCCTCGACCCGGGGCAGGTCACGCCCGGGGCCGGCGTCCCGACCGTGACCCTCACCCTGACCTCGACCTCGGCGACCGATCTCGTCCCGTTCGGTTTCACGGTCACCGCCACGGCCCGCGGGGCGGCCCGGGTGGCGCGGTCGGCGGCCGGCGAGTTCACCGTCCGCGACGCCCTCGTCCGGGTGCCCGTGGTGGCCACCGACCCGCCGTTCACCGACCCGGGCGGGACGGTCCGGGTGACGGCCCGCATCCTGAACGCGGTGAACAAGCAGCAGGACGCCCGGGCGTCGTTCACCGTCACCGCCCCGGGCGGGGCCGTCGTCTTCACCTCGACCCCGGTGGCGGTCACGCTCAACGTCCTGACCACGCTCACCACGGCCGACCTGGGGACGTTCGACACGACCGGGTTCGCCCGCGGCGACTACGCCATCGCCGTCACCGTGACCGACGCGGCCGGGACGCCGATTTCTGGGGCGACCGGGTCCGGGGCGCTGCTCGTCGGCACCCCGGTGTCGGCCACCCTCTCCACTACGCCGGACGCCGCCCCGGCCGGGACCGCGACCGTCGCCACGACCCTCCAGGCGACCAGCCGCGAGACGTTCGCCGCGCCGCTCACCCCGGTCGGGACGGTCGCCATCCCCGGGGCCGCGGCGGTGGTCACCCGCGGCGACCGGGCCTACGTCGCCGGGACCGGCGGCATCCGGGTGGTGAACGTCGCCGACCCGACCAACCCGCAGGTCCTGTCCACCTTCGGGGCCGAGGACATCCCGGCCGGCCTCGGCATCGGCGCGCTGGAACTCGACGGCGACCGGCTGGTGGCGATGATCAACAAGTTCGACGCCACCCCCGACAACAAGATCGTCATCTACTCCCTGGCCGACCCGGACGCCCCCGTCCGGCTCGGGCAGACGCCGCTGACGGTCGGCGGGATCGACCCCACCGGCCTCGCCCCGTTCGCCGTCGTCGACCACCGGGTCTACACCGCGGCGTTCTGGTACCGCCGGTTCATCTTCGGCAACAACGTGTTCGGGCAGTGGGGCGAGAGCGTGGTGGTCGACATCAGCGACCCGGCCGCCCCGGCCGTGGTGGATGTCGTCTACAACCGCACGCCGGAGCCGAACTACGTCTACCCGGACGGGCTGCGGTGGCCGGACGGGACATCGAACATCTGGCAGATCGCCGGGGCCGGCCGGTCGACGGTCCTGGTCGGCACCACCGCGAACACCAAGAACGTGGTGAACGACAAGGGCCAAATCCTGGTCGTGGACAACACCAACCCGAACGACCCGGAGGTCGTCCGGACGCTCGATGTCCCCGGGATGAGCGTGGTCACCGGCATCGCGGTGAGCGGCACCACGGGCCTCGTGATCGGGTCGTCCCTGGGGTGGTACTCGGGCTACGGGCCGGTCGGGCTCAACGGCAAGGTGGTGGCCGCCCGGATCGACCTCACGGACCCCCGGAACCCGGTCCTCGGCCCGACCCGGACGTTCGACATCGACTCGTTCGGGATGCACTACCTCGAGCGGACGGACAACGGGCTGTACGTGACCAACAGCGTCGACCCGGCGACCAACGCGGCCCGGCTGCTGGTGTTCGACCCCCGCGGGGCCGGCGACGTGACCGTCACCCCGGTCCCGATCCCGGCCGGGATCGGGGCGGACTCGTTCGGCACCGCCGGCAACCTGGTGCTGACCGGGGACGGGTCGAACCTGATCATCTACGAGTTCGGCGAGGCGGCCGGCACCCCGGCGACGGCCCGGGTGACGGTCCCGGCCGGCGTCACCGCCGCGGGGTTCAACACCGCCCCGACCCGGACCGTCGCCAACCCGGACGGGTCGCAAACGCTCGAATGGGACGTGGCGTTCGGGTCCGGGAATACCAGCCGGACGTTCACGTGGCAGTCCACCGTGACCGGCCTCCAGCCGGGCGGGTCGGCGGTGGTCGCGGTCAACGGCGAGGTGACGTTCACCAGCGGCGGGGCGGACGGGACGGTGCCGCTGCCCGACCAGGTGGTCGCCGGCCGGCAGGTGATCGGCATCACCCCGGCCGCGCGGACCGTCGCCCCCGGGGCGGCCACGACGTACGCGGTGACGCTCGCCAACCCGACCGCCGCGGACGTGACGTACACGCTCTCCGCCCAGGGCGTCCCGGCCGGGTGGGTCGGCCTGCCCCCGACGGCCGCGGTCCCGGCCAACGGGACGGCCGACGTGACCCTGACCCTGACCCCGCCGGCGTTCGCCGCCCTCCAGGACTACGGCTTCTCGGTCACGGCCACGGCCGGCGGGGCGACCGGCTCCGCCCCGGCCACCCTGACCGTCGCCGGCACCCCGGTCGCACCCGACCCGGAGTCGCACGGCGTCGTCGTCCGGCTCATGACGGCGACCGCCACGGCCGGACAGGGGGTTTCGGCCCGGTACGTCGTCCGGCTGACCAACACCGGCAGCGCGACCGAGACGTTCGCCCTCACCGCCGCCCTGCCGGCCGGGGTGACAGGCGCGTTCGACCGGGCGTCGGTCGAGGTCCCGCCCGGGGTCGGGAACTTCCGCGAGGTGGTCCTCGTCGTCACCCCGGCGGCCGGGACCCGGGGCGGCGCCTACCCGGTGGACGTGACCGCCGCCTCGGCGGATGCGACCGGCACCGCGGCCGGCAGCCTGGCCGTCACCACGGCCGGGGTGTCCGTCGCCCTGGACCGGG
>JAIEQO010000275.1 GCA_019747655.1 Gemmataceae bacterium
GAGTTCGGCTCGTTGCGAATCCGTGAGGGAGGTGCGGAGCATGAAACATGCTACGCATCCCCGGCGACGTGCTTAGTTGCAGCACCTGGCTCGGCGTCTGGGCGCTACCCCCGGACGGGTACGACCCGGTCCGGCGGGCCGAAGTCCGGCGACCGCTGGCCGCGCTCCACAACGCCCTCACCCGTGTCAGCCAGCACCCACAGCCGCGGGGCCACCCCACGCCTGTCGAGGCGGTCCCACTCGTGCCGCACGATCGGCCGCCGCATCTCCCGCTCCAACCAATCGGCGGCCGCGGTCGCCAGCTCGGCGGTTGGCCGCCCAGTCAGGACCGACACGCCCGGCCGGCCCGGGTCCAGGTCGGTCACGAACTGGTGCGTCTCGTCCGGCCCGAACCGCACCGCTGCCCCGTCGAAGTCTACCCGGAGCGTGCGGAGGACGCAGTTGTACTCCGGGTCGCCGTCGCACGGGCACACGGACAGCGTCAGCCGGCCGTCCCACACCCGCCATGAGTCCGCGAACCACCCGCCCACCTCAGCGCGGGCGTGGAGGGCCTCGACGAACGCCCGCTCCGCGTCGCTGTTGCACTCGGCGAGGTCGAACCGGGGCGCAGTGACAGGAAGCATCGGTGCGCCTCCCTTGCCGAACTCGTTATTGGCCTGCGCCGCCGCGCGGACGAGCCCGGCTCCCCCACGACGGGGTGTTAGCCCGTGAGCCGCGGCCCACGGGCTGACCGCTGACGCGGCGGTGTTAACCAGCTGCGCCCAGCCCTCGCTCCACCGCCGGGGGTGGCACTACGGCGGCCGAGGCGATCGCGCCTGCTCGGCTAACGTCCGGCGAGCAGACCGTTACCAACCGCGTGGAACGCCCCGCCGGGCACTCGGCGGGGCGTTCCACGAGCCCACGTCTCCCACCCGCGGCGATCACCGGCCCCAGCTACGGCTTCACCCCCATCGTCCGGCGGATGAAGTCGAGCTGCAACCGCTGGTAGTGCGGGCCGCCGATCCCGTGCCGGGCCCGCGGGTAAATCATCACCTCGAAGTCCTTGTTCGCCGCCTGGAGGGCGTCGATCAGTTGCACCGTGTTCTGGACGTGGACGTTGTCGTCCATCAGCCCGTGGATGAGCAAGAGCCGGCCGTGCAGGTTCTTGGCCGCCTTCACCACCGACGACTTGTCGTACCCGTCCGGGTTCTCCTTCGGGGTGAGCATGTACCGCTCGGTGTAGATCGTGTCGTACAGCCGCCAGTCGGTCACCGGGGCCCCGGCGATCCCGGCCGCGAACAGCTTCGAGTGGGTCAGGGCGTAGGCCGTCATGAACCCGCCGTAGCTGTGCCCGCTGATGCCGACCCGCGAGGCATCCGCCCACGGCTTGGCCGTCAGCCAGCCCACCGCCTCCTCCAGGTCCTTCAACTCCTGCACCCCGAGCTGCTTGTACGCGGTCCACGACGCCTTCGCGTTCCGGCCGCTGGCGCTCCGCGGGTCGACCCGGAACGACACGATCCCGCTCGACGCCAGGACTTGGTCGTACACCCGGCCGCCGGACCAGCCCTCGCGGACGGTCGGGGCGGCCGGCCCGGCGTAGGTCTGGAGCCAGACCGGGTACTTCTTGGCCGGGTCGAAGTCCGGCGGGTAGACGAGCGTGCCCTCCAAGACGAAGCCGTCCTTCATGGGGATTTGCACCGCCTCGAACTTGCCGAACGTGTAGTTCTCCCGCTCGTACACGGGGTTGGTGTCGAGGGCGCGGACGCGGCCCTTGCCGACCTCGCACAGCCACACCTGGGTCGGGGTGTCGTTGTCGGTGGTGCGGTCGATGTACAGCGTCCCCTTCGGGGCCAGCGTGACCGCGTGGTTCCCCCCGAGCGACGTGATCCGCTCGGTCGCCGAGCCGTCGAGCCTCGCGCGGTAGAGGTGCAGCCGGGTGTGGCCGTCGGCCGTGCCGGTGTAGTAGACCCACTTCTCGTCCGGATCGACGCGGGCGATGTCCCGGACCTCCCAGTCGCCGGCGGCCGGGGTGCCGACCTTCTCGCCGCCGGGCGACCGGAGGTGGACGTGGTGGGCCGGGTCGGCGAGGAGGAACTGCCCGCCGGCCGGCAGCCACTTCGGCTCGCCGAGGTCTTCGACCCAGCCCGCCCCCTGCTCGCGGAACAGCTTCCGCGGCCGGGCGTCGGGCGCGTCCCAGACGACGAAGTCGAGCCACGTCTGGGTGCGGTTCTGGACGTAGGCGAAGACGCCCTTCCCGTCCGGCAGCCAGCCGACCCGGGAGACGACGATGTCCTCCGGGTTGTAGTCGCCGAGGTTCAGGAACGTCGGCGACCCGCCGTCGGCCGGGACCACCCCGAGGGAGACGAGCGGGTTCGGGTCGCCGGCCTTCGGGTACGGGATGGTCTCGACCCGGCCGCGGGTCGGGATGGTGTCGACGATCGTGTACTTCCTGACCGGGGCGTCGTCGAACCGCATGAAGGCGAGCTGCTTGCCGTCCGGGCTCCACCAGTAGGCCCGGCCGTTGCGGTTGAAGATCTCCTCCTCGTACACCCAGTCGCCCTTGCCGTTGAGGACCTCGCCGCCGCCGTCGCGGGTCAGTTGCTTCTCGCCCTCGCCGGTGACGGGGGCCGCGTACAGGTTGCCGCCCTTGACGAAGGCGACGTGCTTGCCGGTGGGCGAGAGGGTGACGTACTCAGGCGGGCCGTCGCCCTTCGTGAGCTTCACCGCCGGCCGGCCGTCGAGGAAGGCGATCGCCAGGTCCGGCCCGGCGTCGACGAGGGCGGCCGTCCGGTCGGTGGTTAGCCGGGGCGGGTAGTTGCGGGCGACCCGCTCGGGTTCTTTGATCGCCGGCAGGGCCGCGAGCGACTTCTTGAACAGGTCGGGGTCGTGGGCCGGTTCGGCCTTGCCGGTCCGGGCGTGGACCTTCCAGGCCCGCCCCTCCTTGAGCTGGATGAAGTGCTCGCCGTCGGGCAGCCACTGGAACCCGCCGGCCGGGTTGCCGGCGAACCCGCCGAACCCGCCCCGGCCGGCGAGCAGGGCGTCGGTGATCGGCTTCTTGGCCTGCCGGCCCTCGGGGAGCGCCCGCGGCGAGCCCACGGTCAGCGGCGGGACGGCCTTCAGCAGCCGGAGGACCGGGTAGTCCTCGCCGACGGCGAGGTCCGGGAACAGGCCCCAGGTGGTCAGCCCGTCCTCGGCCGTCGGTTCGAGCAGGTAGGCGGCCAGGGTGCCGAGCGGCTGGTTGGTGCGGACGAGGAACGTCCCGGCCGGGACGCGGCGGGTTTCGGCACGGGGCTTCGCCTCGGCGGTCACGAGCCGGTGCCCCTGGAACGGGCGTTCCATGACGAACACGTCCTTGATCCGGTACACGTCGGCGTCGAGGTCGATGTCCTCGCGGAGTTCTTCGACCTTGACCCCGTGTCGACGGAGGGTCTCGGCGGCCGAGGCGTTGGCGGCGGGGATCAGGTAGCCGGCCGGCTTGGTGACGAACTCGGTCGGGGTCACCCGGGCGACGTAGTCGAGGGCGTACTCCTTCGGGCGGTCGGTCGTGACCCGCTTGCCGTCCTGCTGTTCCTCCTCGAACCCGAGGATGGTCCGCTTGTCGGGGAACGGCACGGTCTCCGTCCGGATCGGGACGCGTGCCGCGTCAGCCTCGTCCGCCAACGCCTTCCGGACCGCATCCTTGTTGGCGGCGACGGTCTCCAGGCACGCCTTCGTGAAAGCATAGGTGGCGTTGACGCGGTCCTGGAACGGGGCGTAGGTGTACGACTCGCTGAGGATCCCGACGCGGCCACGGAGGGCGACCGACTGGAGGCCGTACCGGGGCGACGAGGTGTACGTTTCCCAACGTGTCCGGTCGGCGTTGAAGTTGCCGTAGGGGGCGATGTCGTAGCCCGTCGCGGCCTTCACCTTCTTCGTCACCTCGGGGAAGAGGGTGGCGTCCGCCCACTTGGCCGCCGGGGTGTCGGACGACGGGTAACGGGGGCCGTCGTAGGTCAGGGTGTGGCGGTGCTTGCTGCCGTTGGTGGTGTGCAGGTCGATGACGACGGCCGGGTCCCACTCGGTCATCAGCTTGACCAGGGCCCGGACCTCGGGGCTTTCGAGCTTCACGAAGTCGCGGTTCAGGTCGAGGCCCTGGGCGTTCGGGCGGACGCCGGCCTCGGCCGGGCCGTTCTGCCCGGGGCGGTTCTTCGGCCCCAACTTCTCGTTCCCGTCGGCGTTGAGGATCGGGACGACCAGCAGGACGAGGTCCTTCAGTAGCGGGTGGCCCTTCTCGGCCGTCAGGTCGCGGGCCAGGGCGAGGACCGCGTCCTTGCCGTCGACCTCGCCGGCGTGGATGTTGGCGAACACCAGGACGACCAGCTTGCCGGCCTTCGCGGCCTCGGCGGCGTCCTTCACCGGCGGGTCGGCGATCGTGAGCAGCGGGAGCTTGCGGCCCTCGTGGCTGGTGCCGAAGGTGGACACTTGGACGGCCGGCGACCGCTTGGCCAGCTCGTCGCAGAAGGCGACGACGTCGGCGTACCGGGCCGTCTTGGTATACCCGGACTGTTCGGCGACGGTCGGCAGCGGCTGTTGGGCCCGGGCGAGCGGGGGGTGTGAACCCCCGGAGACGAACAAGGCGGCCAGGACGACGGCGAGGACGGGACCACGTGGCAGCGTGGGACGCACGGGGCGGTCTCCCGAAACCGGTGAGGGACTGACGGCATTATCCGGGCGGCGGCCGCCGGCGGCAAACTGACGGTTTCGGCCCGGCGGGTCGTCTGTATCATGGGGTGGG
>JAIEQO010000986.1 GCA_019747655.1 Gemmataceae bacterium
AAGAGGACGAGGTCTTCGAGGAGCCGGAGGCCGTCGCTGCCGGACCCGAGGTTCCAGTCGAGGACGGCGAGGTCGATCGGGGTCTGCTCGGCGGCCCGCAGGGCGGCCTCGGCGTCGGCCGCGGCGACCACCCGGACGCCCAGCCCGGCCGTCCGGAGCCAGTCCTCGAACGTCCGCCGGACCGAGTCCTCGTCGTCGACGATGAGTACCGTGTCGGTCATGGCGGGACCGGGTGGGGGTTTGTCCTGGGACCGCGGGCGTCCCGCCCGCTCTTCTCGGGAGGCGGGCGGGACGCCCGCAGTCCCAGGGGCCGGCTCACGCCCCTTGTTGGCCGAGTTCATGATACGCGGCGGCCGCCCCGGGGAAGTCCCGGGCGAGCAGGAGCGCGGCGGCCCTTAGCCGGAGAACGTCCGGCGACCGGCGGAGTTGCGCGGCCTGGCCGAGTTCGGCGGCGGCCTCGGCGAACCGCCCTTCCCCCGCAAACATCCGGGCGGCGTCGATGGCGGCGTCGCGGTCGGCCTCGACGGCCCACAGCAGGGACAGGTCGGCCTTGCACCGCCGGCAGGCCGGGGGGGCGTCGTTGCTGGCTTTACAGCACGGACACGGGACGGGCATGCTACACCTGGAGGCGGTCGCCGAACCGGTCGCGGAGGAGGGCGACGACCAGTTCGCTCATCGGGTTCCACCGCAACGTCAGCCGTCGCAGCCGGCGGAGGTAGCGGGACTCGGCGAGGGCCCGGCCGCCGGCGTCCCCGACCCCACAGGCGGACAGGTCGAGTTCCTCCAGCTCCGCGAGGTCGGGCGTCTGGGCGATGTGGGCGGCGTCCGCCGCGAACCGGGCGTGCCAGCCGGCGCTGGTCCCGTCGACCACGAACTCGGCCACCGCCAGCCCGCGGAGGTGTGCCACGGAGACCCGGTTGAGGAGCCCGCCGAGCATGTAATGCCTCAACTCGCCGCGGAATAGTTTGAGCCGCCGGACCCGACGGAAGTGGGGGGCCCGGTCCAACCCGATCAGGTTGCTGTCGGCCAGCCGGCGGAGGCCGACCGTCCGGACCGGGGCGGCGTCGAGCAGGGCGGCCCCGTGGTCGACGAACGACTTGACCGAGCACCACACCTCGCCGACGAACCCCCGCTCGAAGAAGCACGAGGTCCGCTTCCACCGGCAGACGCCGGCCAGCCAGTCGGCCTTGTGGGCCTTCTGCAACTCGACCGCCCGCATGCGGAGGGCGTACACCTCGTTGTAATCCCGGCCGTCGGCCTCCGCCCGTGCGACTTCGACCTGAAGGCGGATGAACTCCGCTCGCTCCGACTGCCCGTGGTCCTCTAGCCAGTCGGCGTAGACCAGCCGGGGCGTGTCGTCGTCCGGGCTGTCGATCACCGCCCGCAGGAGGGCGTCACCATCGGTCATGGGCGACTCCGGACGGGCTACCCGGCCAATGCCCGGCCAAACCGCTCCTCCAAGAGCCGCCACGTCCGGTCGCCGATCGGGTTCCGGGACAGCCACAGCTCCCGCAGGGCGGGTAGGCAGGTCGAGCCGATCAGCGCCTTGGCCCCGGCGTCCCTCACCCGGTTCCCGGTCAGGTCCAGGCATTCGAGCTGTGCGAGCCCGGCCATCCCCGCCAGCGTCCGCACCCCGTCGTCGGTCACGCCGTTGCCCCGGAGCGACAGTTCCCGCAGGCCGGTCAGGGCCGGGTTCCGCGACAGCCAGTAGACCCCGGCCGCGTTCACCCCGGCCCGCTCCAGCCCGAGGTGCGTCAACTGCCCCAGGAGCGGCGAGGTGAACAGCTCCCGGGCCACGCACCGCGGCCCGCCCTCGTGGCCGACCCACACGTCCGTCAGGGCCAGCCGGGTGATCGGCTGGGTGGCGAACCAGTCGCCGGCGTGGGTCAGGAAGGCGTCCGGCGGGGTTTCCAGCTCGGTGATGAAGCCCCGCTCGGTGGCCCAGGTCGCCCCCCGGCCGACGAACCACGCGAACCACTCGGCCGCGTGGGCCCGGAACAGGGCGTCCCGGCGGGCGAACAGGGTCGCCCGGCCCGGCGACCCGGGGGGCGTCTTGGCCAGCTCGACCTCCACTCGGATGAACTCGGCACGCTCCGGCCGGTCGTGCTCGTCCAGCCAGTCGGCGAAGACCAGCCGCGGGGTGTCGTCGGCCGGGGCGGCGGCGATGGCCCGGAGGAACGCCCGGATGTCGGCGGCCGGGGTCATGCGTCTTCGAGGTAGAACAGCACGTCGGTCAGGTCGTTGCAGGCGGCTTCGAGGTCGGCCCAGCGGCGGTCGGTCAGGGCGTCCCGGACCCGGCCGGCGAGCCGGTCGACCTCCTCCTGGTCCTCCGGGCTGACCTTCGCCCGGACCCGGTCGGCCTTCTCCAGCAGTGCCTCGGCCTGCACCGTTTCCCGCTGCCCCTCCCGCGGCCCCGGGTCGAGGACCGGCACGCCGGGGGCGGCCACGCCGAGGGAGCTGACGCCCCCCGCACCGGCATCGGGGGTGAAGTCGGCCAGCGACTCGACCTCGGCCCACATCCGCGACAGGCGGGCCTGGGCCCCGGCCCGCTCGGCGACGGCATAGCGGGCCAGGGCGTTGTCGATGGTGATCCCCTTCACCAGCCCCGTCGCCTTCTCCCGGGCCGACACCTTCAGGATGCCGTCGAGCGTCAGGTCGAGCTGCACCACGAGCTGGTTCCCGGCCGGCACCCGGGCCAGCCCGTCGATCAGGAACTTGCCGACCCGGTGGTTCCGCCGCACGTCCGGGTCGTCACCCTGGTAGACGTCGATCTCGACCGTCGGCTGGCTGTCCACGACGGTACAGAAGACCTCACTCCGGGACGCGGGTAACGGCGCGTTGCGGCGGAGGATCGGGGCGAACTTGTGCTCGTTCGGCCGGGCCCGGAAGTCGTCGGCGTACTCCAGGCACTTGATGCCGACCGAGTGCGGGGTGATGTCGACGAGCACCGCCCCGACATCCTGGCCGGCGACGATGGCCCCCTGCACCGCCGCCCCGAGGGCCACGCACAAGTCCGGGTCGACTTCCCGGTGGGCCGGCTGGCCGAGCCGCTCTTCGAGCAGCCGGCCGATGAGCGGGGTGCGGGTGCTGCCGCCGACGAGGACGACCCGGTCGATCTGGGCGGCGGTCAGCCGGGCGTCGTCTAGGGCCCGCTGCACGCACCCCATCGTCCGGTCGATTAACGGGCGGATGAGCCTTTCGTACTCGGCCCGGTCTAGCTCCGTGCTCAGGTGGAGCGGCACCCCGTCCTTCTCGGCGATGAACTCCTCCTCGACCCGGGCGAACGGGTGGTCGGAGAGCGTCTTCTTGGCGTCCTCGGCGGCCCGCAGGAGCCGGGCCCGGGCGACCCGGTTCTCCCGCAGCTCGACCTCGTACATGTCCAGGAACTGGTCGGCGATGTCGTCCAACAGGATTTCGTCGAAGTCGTCGCCGCCGAGGGCGGTGTCGCCGTGGCTGGCCAACACCTCGACCACGCCCCCTTCGGTGTGGACGACCGACACGTCGAAGGTGCCGCCGCCGAGGTCGTAGACGAGGATGTTCTCGGCCCGGGTCGAATCCGGGTTGTACGTCAGGGCGGCGGCCGTCGGCTCGTTGAGGATGCGGACGACCTCCAGCCCGGCCAGCTCGCCGGCCTCGCGGGTCGCCTGCCGCTGGGTGTCGTTGAAGTACGCCGGGACGGTGACGACCGCCTTCGTGACCGGGTGCCCGAGTTCCCGCTCGGCCCGGGCCTTGAGCGCCCGGAGGATCATCGCGGAGATTTCCTGGGGCGTGAACTGCTCATCGCCGAGGGCGACCTTCGTGTCCTCGCCCATCTTCCGCTTGATCGACTTGACCGTCCGCTCGGGGGCGAGGACGTACTGGTTCCGGGCGGCCCGGCCGACGAGCAGCCGGCCGTCCTCGGCCTTGCCGACGACCGACGGCAGGATCGGGTCGCCGTCGTCGGCCAGCACCCGGGGCCGGCCGGCCTGGACGACCGCCACCTCGCTGTTCGTCGTCCCCAGGTCGATCCCGACGATCACGTCCGGCATGAGGGTTGGTCCGGAAGAAGAGTTAACCACAGAGTCACAAAACCCACGGAGCAGACAAAGAGCCGAGTCCGATTGATCCCATTCTTCCTCTGCTCGGTGCCCTCTGTGACTCTGTGGTTAACCCTGCTGACACGCTACCGCGCCACCTTCACCTGGGCCGGGCGGAACGGCTTACCCCGCCACATGTACCCCGGACGGACCTCCTCGACCACCGTGCCCGGCGGCTCGCCGGTGTCGCCGACCACCTCGACCGCCTCCATCCAGTCGGGGTCGAAGGACTCACCGTAACACGGCCGGGGCTCGAGGTCCAACGTCGGTAGCAGCCGCTCGACCCGGCGGAGGCTCAGGGCGTACCCGTCGGCGGCCGCCGCCACGAGCTGCCGGAGCTTGTCGGCCGCGGGGTTCACCACGGACTCGTCGTCCGGGGGCGGCTCGGGCCGGCGGCCGATGAGGCGGCCGAAGAACCCCGGCCGGGCGGGTTCGGGTGCCGCGGCCAGCTCGTCCACCAACTCGGCCGCGCCGTCCCGCAGCTTCTCGGCCTGCTTCAGCGACAGGGCCAGCGCGTCGGCGATGTCGATCACCGCCTTCGCCACGGCCCGCGGGCGGTCGTCCGGCTCGGGCGGCGGGTCGGCCAGCCGCTTCAGGGCCTCGGCCGCCTGCTCGGTCGCCGCCCGGGCCGCCTTCGTCTGGAGGTTGACCTCGTGCCGCAGAGCGGTGAACTGGCCGACCAGGGCGAACAGGT
>JAIEQO010000403.1 GCA_019747655.1 Gemmataceae bacterium
ACCGTGCAACTCGCCATGATTCGCCGCTACCTCCGGCTGCTCCGCAGCCAACCGGTTTCAGCAGACAGAACCTAAGCGAGCGGCAACGACAGTCGCCCGCTCCCATCGGCCTTCAGCTTCTCCCACTGCCCGCCGCAGCCCAGTCGGTCCGCCGGGTCGGTCCGCGTCCGGTCCCACGCCCCCTTCGCCAGGACGTGCCAGCAGAAGGTGCAGTGGTTGTCGGTCGAGCCGGGCAGGGCGGTTGGGTCGCGGGCCAGGATGTCGTCCCGGATGGCCAAGAGCCCTTCCCGAAACACCTTGCCGACGTAGGGGTGCGTCCGCCCCTTGCGGATGACCTCCTCGACGGTGTCGGTGTGGACGTTGCCGATGGTCAGTTGGTCCAAATCCGAGGCAAACCCGCAGCACGGCTTGACCTCGCCCCGGGGGTTGACGATCAGGGCTTGGCCCGGCCCCTCGCAGTAGTCCTCCTCGAACCACGAGCCGCACCACGGGTCGCCGGGCAGCTTCTCCGCCCGCTCGACCGCCGCCAGGTGGTTCCAGTTCAGGGTCATCGTCAGGTCGTCGCTGACCAGCATGTACCGGCCGAGCAGCTCCGACCACTCGACCACCCCGTCCAGCTCGGCGGCCAGCCGGCGGATCGGCTCCAGCCCGGCCTCCGGCGCCCGGCTGGCGTAGCTCAGGGACAGCACCGTGTCCCGGCCGAACACCCAGCGAGTGACGCGGCAGAACTCGGCCAGCTTGGCCGTGTCCATCCCGTGGAACTTGTCGACGCTCAGCCCGATCTTGCCGGAGAACCCGGAATCCCGGAGGCCCATCAGAACGTCTTCTAGGTGGGCGGCGTCGCGGTGCCAGACGCCGTTGGTCATCAGCTTGTCGAACCGGAACCCGAGTTCGGCCGCCCGGCGGGTGACGGCGACGACGAACTCGGGGTACAGGAACGGCTCGCCGCCGGTGAACCCGAGCACCCCGATCCCGGCGGCGTGGGCCTGTTCGAGGAACCGGACGGCCACCGAAATCGGAAGCCGGTCGGTCCACTCGATCGGCACGCAGCAGTGGGGGCAGGCCAGGTTGCACTGGTATGTGCCGGCGAACGACAGGTAGTTCGGCCGGAACGTCCGGGTCCGGCGGCGGACCGGCCGGGCCACGTCCACCGGGTTGCGGGGCGTCGTCATGGGGTCCTGATCGGGTGCGGGAGGGCCTACGGTCATCCTATCAGCCGGCCGGCGGTTAGGTTCGGGCGGCCGGCCCGTCCTACCCGTGTCGGCCCGGGAGGTTGTGACGCGGCCGAAGGTGACGGAGCCGTCGGACGGACCGGTTTCTCCTTGTAGGTGGTTTGCGGAACTGGGACAATTTAACGGACCACGCCGCGGCCGCCCCCCGCGGCCACAGGGACGGGAAACGCCGATGGCCGGGAACCGCTCGCGGGTCGTTTTCGCCGGGCTCCTGGGGGCCGCCGTCGCCGGGCTGACCGTGCAGGGCGAGCGGTTCGTCGCCGCCCAGCCGGTCCCGGCCACCGCCCCCGGCAAGGAGAAGGACAAGGCCAAGGAGAAGGACAAGGACGTCTGGGGCGACGACCTCAGCTCGCCGTTCGGGTTCCCCTACGAGCGGGACTCCAAGAAGCAGTTGGAGGCGGCCCGGGAGTACCTGACGTTCAAAGAGGTGCCCTGGAACATCGTCAGCCCGCTCCTCCAGGGCATCCTCGACTCGAAGAGCGACTCGTTCTTCAACGTCAAGTACCAGGTCGGCGGGCGGACCGAGACGAACCGGATCAGCGTCAAGACCGAGGCCAACCGGATCATCGCCGCCTTCCGCAAGGAGGGGCTGGAGTTCTACCAGCAGTCCTACGGGCAGGCGGCCGCCGCCCTGCTCGACGAGGCGGTGAAGGCCAACTACGACCCGGCCATGCTGGCCGACCTGTCCCAGCGGTACTTCCACACCAAGGCCGGGGCCGAGGGGACCGTCCTGCTCGGGTCGCTCTACCTGGAGCGGGGGAACTACCTCGAAGCCGCCTACGCCTTCGAGCGGCTCCTGGGCCGGCCGAACACCGACGCCTACCTGACCCCGCACACCCTCTTCAAGGCCGCGCTCGCCCTGAAGCGGAGCGGCGACCCCCGGCACGTCGCCCCGGCCAAGGCCGCGACCGAGCGGCTCGTCGCCGCGGTCGCCCGTGACGGGCTGCGGGTCGGCCGGCGGGCGTACTCGGCCGACCAGCTCCGGGCCGAACTCGACCGCCCGGTCGGGGCCCTCCGGCTGGCCGCGGTCGGGGAGTGGAGCGGCCGGTACGGCAACGCCGCCCGCAGCGGGACGGTCGACGGCGGCCCGCCGTTCCTGGTGCCCGTGTTCGAGCCCAAGCCGCTCCTGTTCGCCCACGACGACGTCGACCGCCGGGCGACCACCTGGATCGGGGACGAGCTGGACAAGCTGTTCGACCCGAAGGTGGTCGCCAACAAGGGGGTGCCGCTCCCCGGGTTCTTCCCGGTCACCACCGCCGACCTGGTCATCTACCGGGGGTACGGCGGGGTGTACGCGGTGGCCGCCCGGGACCACGTCCACCGCGGCCGGCCGGTCCAGGCCGGGGAGGTCCGGTGGGCGGCCCGGACGACGTTCGGGCTCCAGCAGCTCCAGACCCCGGGGACGTACTACTACGACGACGCCAAGGTGGACGAGCAGGTGGCCGCCTGGTGGCTGACGTACAAGTCGACCGGGGCGGCCAGCCTCTTGTACGAGAACCCCCAGCTCGGGGCCCTGGCCCACGACGGGCAGAACGTCTACTACCTGGACGACCTCGCCGTCCCCCCGCCGCCGACCCTCCAGAACCCGAACTTCGGCGGGATGCCGGACGGGGGCCGCCAGTCCGGGCAGCTCGGCGAGGCCGTCCGGGCCGGCGAGCTGAACGCCGTCGACCTCGGGACCGGCACCCTGGTCTGGACCCTCGGCCGGTACGCCACCAGCTCGAAGTCGGTCCGGCTGGCCAACCCGGCCCAGGCCACCCCCCCGGCCACCGAGGAGGACGCCGACAAGATCACCTCGGCCTTCCACCTCTGCCTCAACGCCGTCTTCCTCGGCCCGCCGCTGCCGCTCAACGGCCGGCTGTACGTCCTGGTCGAGCAGGCCGGGGCGGTCCGCCTCCTGTGCCTCGACCCGAAGGCCCTGGCCGAGGTCCGGCTGAACGTCGAGGTCCGCAAGCCGGTCAACCGGGCGGACGGCGTGGAGGAGGTCCAGTGGGAGGCCGGGGAGCAGAACCTGCGGGTCCCGGCGCTGGTCTGGCAGCAGAAACTGGGCCGGCCGATGAACCCGCTCCCCGGCGACTCGGTCCGGCGGGTCCAGGGGGCGTTCCTGGCCGCCGGCGAGGGCATCCTGGTCTGCCCGACCAACTCCGGGGCGGTGGTCGGGGTCGACGTGATGTCCCGCAGCCTGCTCTGGGCCCACGCCTACCGGACGGTCGACGCCGGCCCGTCGTCGCCGGGGAACATGGGCATGCGGGGCGGCCGGCCGCCCCGGTTCAACCCCGACGGCACCCCGATGATGGGGGCGCAACTGTCCACCGAGCGGTGGCGGGCCGCCGCCCCGATCGTCGCCGGCGGCCGGGTGCTGGTCGCCGCCTACGACTCCGACCGGCTCGACTGCCTGGACGTGCGGACCGGCAAGGTCCTGTGGTCCACCCCCCGCCAGACCGGCGACCTGTACGTCGGCGGGGTGGTCAACGACAAGGTGCTGGTGGTCGGCAAGGGGGGCGTCCGGGCCTACCCGCTGGCGGCCGAGGCGGCCCCGGAGGTCAAGCCGGTCTGGACGATCACCCTGGCCGCCACCCCGACCGGCCACGGGGTCGCCGGGAAGGGCGTCTTCTACCTCCCGGTCCGGCCGGAGAACGCCGGCAAGGACGGGGTCCCGGCGGCCGAAATCTGGGCCCTGAACGCCGACACCGGGGCCGTCGCGTCCCGGACGGCCGCCCGCAAGCGGGCCGACGGGGCCGGGACCGACCTCGTCAAGTACGGGCTGGGCAACCTGGTCTTCCAGAACGGCCAGGTGGTCGCGCAGTCCGCGACCGAGGTGGCCGTCTACCCGCAGTTGGAGGTCAAGAAGGCCGAGATGGACCGCCGGCTGGCGGCCAACCCGAAGGACCCGGAGGGGCTGACCGACCGGGGCGAGCTCTTGCTCGACGACGGCAAGGTCCGCGAAGCCGTGACCGACTTCCGGGAGGCGTTCCGCAACGGCCCGCCCGAGACCGTCCGCCGGCGGCTGCGGGAGAAGCTGTACGTCGCCTACACGGAACTCCTGAAGGAGGACTTCGCCGCCGCCGAGGGGTTCCTGACCGAGTACGAAGGGCTCTTGGACGTACCGGCCGACGCCGACGACCCGTTCGAGAACAAGCGGCGGGAGGACGAGGGCAAGCGGCGGAAGCGGCTCTACCTGTACCTGCTGGCCAAGGGGCGGGAGGCCCAGGGGCGGACGGCCGAGGCGTTCGACCGGTACCTCGCCCTGGCCGCCCTGGGCGAGGGGCGGGAGCTGTTCGACCTGCCGGACGAGGCCGGGGTGAAGATGCGGCCGGACGTCTGGGCCCGGGGGCGGATCGAGGGGCTGATCCGCAAGGCCGCCGACCCGTCCGCCCGGGCCGCCCTGGAGGCCCGGGTGAACACGGAGTGGGCCGGGGTCGGGAACGACCCCCGCAAGCTGCGGGACTTCGTGGCCGTGTTCGGGCTGTACTTCCCGGCCGGGGCGGAGGCCGAGCTGCGGCTGGCCGAGGCCCTGCTGGCGGCCGGCGGCGAGGACGACGCCCGGG
>JAIEQO010000082.1 GCA_019747655.1 Gemmataceae bacterium
AGCCAGCTCTGGTCCGGACTAAACACTCCGACACTCCCACACTAAACGCTAACCCACAAACACCCCGCCGGTGAACGACGGGTCGAAGGCGAACAGGTCGAACACCGCCGACCCGTCCTGGCGGTGGACCCGGACCCGCGGGGCCCCGCCCGGCCCGGCCGCCAGCACCGTCGCCGGCTGGCCGGCGGTTGTCGTCGCCCCGGCCACCCGGACCTCGCCCCGGAAGGTGGCGTCGAACGCCTGCACGCTCCCGTTCGCCGCCCCGGTCAGGGCGTCGAAGGTGGCCGCCACCGGGACCGACCCGGCCCCGGTCCCGGCGTACACCACCGGCCGGCCGTTGGCCGTCCCCATCCCGACGCTGATGCCGCTCGTCGTCCCGGCCGGGAAGGCGAAGAAGCTCGTCACCTGGGCGGCGTCGGCCCCGCCCGGCAGGTCGGCCGCCCGGAACACCCGGACCCGCGGGCCGCCGCCCGCCCCGGCCCCGGCCGACAGGAAGTCGCCCTCCCCGGCGACCCGGACGCCGCCCCGGAAGGTCTCCTCGAACGCCAGCACCGAGTACACCTCGGTCGCCCCGCCGCCGGCCAGGGTGAACCCCTTGATGACCGGCCCGCCGCCCGGCCCGGCCCCGACCACCACCCGGCCATCGGCCACCGCCACGTTCACCCCGCCGGTGAACCCCGGGAAGGCGAAGAAGCTGGCGACCTCGGCCCCGGACCGGCCGTCGAACACCTTGACGTGCGACGCCCCGGCGGCCGACCCGGTGACGATGTCCTCGACCCCGTCGCCGGTCACGTCCCCGGTGGCGACCGTCACCCCGCCGCGGTAGTTCGGGTCGTAGGCGAAGAAGCTGAACCGGTCGGTCCCGTCGGCGTTGAACACCCGCACCTGCGGGCCGCCGCCCGGGCCGGCCCCCACCGCCACCAGCTCGACCGGGGCGACGGTCGTTGTGGCCGTGGCCGAGTTGTTCGTCAGGTCGGCGTCGAGGGCGTCGCCGGCCCCGGACGCGGTGACGGCCAGCGACGCCGACCCGCTCGTCCCGGTCGTCCCGGTGACGGTAAACGTGACCGACCCGTTGGCCGGGATGGTCAGGGTGGAGAACGGTACACCCGCGAAGGCCCCGACCGACCCCTGGGCCGGGTTGGCCGACGCCCCGGCCGTCGCGGTGGTGGTGAACGAGCCGTTCGTCAGCCCGGTGAGGGTGAAGCCGGTCAGTTGCACCCCGGTCGCGGCGGCCGGGCCGAGGTTCGAGACGACGACGGTGAAGGTGGCCGTCTCACCGGGGGCGGTGGTGGCCGGGGTCGTCACCGTCACCCGGATGTCGGCCCGCGGGTTCACCGCCTCCATCTGGCTGAACGCGACCGACTGGATGAACCCGCCGCCGACCAGCGGCTGCTGGAACGACGCCGTCCCCGAAATCCCGTCGATTCCGGTGGTGGAGGTGAAGGTCGGGGTGCCGGCCGGGTTGAACGTCAGGGTGTCGCCGGTGGTCCCGGTCGGCCCGCCCCCTGCGAGCGTCAGTTGCGGCCCGGCCAGCCCCTCGATCGGGGGCGGCTGGCCCGGGCCGACGTTCTGCTTGGCCGGGGTGACGGTGAACGTGTCGGCCAGGTTCCCGGCGGTGACGGAGAGGGTCTCCAGGTCGGTGAAAGTGACGGCCGGGGCCCCGTCCCGGACGACGTTGTTGTTGATCACGTAGGTGTGGGTGGCGGACCCGCCCACGTCGGTCAGGCTGAGGGCGTCGGTCCCGCCGAGGCCGTTGAACAACAGGCCGTTCGCCAGCGTCGCCCCGAGGGTGTAGTTGACGGCCACCCGGTCGTTCCCGCCGCTGCCGAGGGCAGTCACGGACGTGCCCCCGACCGGGGCGGCGATCGTCAAGTCGAGCACGCTCCCCCCGTTCCCGGAGAACGTCGTGGTCCCGCCGGGGGCCGTGGCCCCGCTGGTCGCGGTCAGCCCGGTAATGACCGGGTCCGAGGCGACCGTGCCGACGGTGAACGGGACGGTCGAGGTGTACCGGAGGTTCCCGCCGGTGGTGCGTGCGGCGAAGGTCGGGACGGCGTTCGGCCCGCCGAGGTCGACCCCGGCGGTCGCCTGGGCGGCGAGGGCGGCGGCCGTGATCCCGCCGGCGGTCTGGTTGACGCTCCCGTTCGTCGCCCGCAGCCGGACGGTCGCCGCCGGGGCCGCGATCGCCCCGCCGACGGACACGCCCGTCCCGGCGAGCGTCAGGGCGGTCGTCCCGGCCCCGGCGACGGCCGCCCCGTTGGCGAGGGTGACGGTCCCGTTGTCGGAGACGATCTTGTAGTCAGCCGGCGGGGTGCCGCCGAACTGGGCGACGGCCGGGAGGGCGGCGTCGGTGACGGCCGCGTCCTGCCGGAAGACGAACTGCCGCGGGGCGGAGCTGCCGGCGGCGTCCCGGAAGGCCGGGGTGTTGGTCCGCAGGTCGGCGGCGGCGGTCGACCCGGCGGCCCCGGTCCCGGCCCGCCACTGCTGCCGGTCGGCCCGGACCGTGACCCCGCTGGCGATGGCGAAGGCGCCGGCCTGGGCGGTCAGTTGCGACCCGTTCGCGGTGAAGGTGACGTTCTTGGCCAGCGACAGGTTGCCGCCGGCCTGGAGGTTGACCGGGACGGCCGACGCCCCGCCCAGGGTGTCGGCGAACGCCAGCGCCCCACCGCCCTGGGCGGTCAGGGCCACCGCCGTCACCCCGGTCGCGGGGGTGATCGTGACCGGGTCGTTGTACGTCTGGTTCCCGGTGGACGTGGTGACGGTGTTCCCGACTACGGTGGTGCCGGCCGCGTCGGTGGTCAGGCTGGCCGGGGCGGTGGTCGCCCCGATCACCCCGTTCAGGGTGGTCGCCCCGCCGGTGTTGAAGGCCACCGCGCTGGCGATCCCGGCCGTCCCGTTCAGGCTCCCCGAGACCGTCAGCCCGCCGTTCGCGGTGCTGACGAACTCGACGGTGGTGGCCGCCAGCCGGAGGGCGTCGTTGTACTGCTGGTTCCCGGTCGTCCGGAGCTGGACGGTGCCGGTCCCCAGGCCGATCACGGTGGACCCGGCGGCGTCGGTCGTGAGGGTGGCGAGGGCCGCCGTCCCGCCGACGGTCCCGCCGAACGTGGTGGTCCCGCCGGCCGTCACCGTCAGCCCGCTCCCGCCCGCGGTCGCCGCGTCGAGCGTCCCGGCGAAGAAGACCGCCCCGTTGTTGGTGGTGGCCAGGTTGCGGGACCCGCCGGAGACCGTCACCGGGTCGCCGTAGGTCTGGCTGCCGGAGGTGGTGACGTTGGCCCCGACGGCGGTGGTGCCGGGGGCATCGGTGGTCAGCGCGCCGAGCGGCACGACCCCGCCGACGTTCCCGGCGAAGGTGGTCGTCCCGGCGGTGTTCACCGTCAGGGCGTTCGTCTGCCCGTCCCGGCCGTTGACGCTCCCGTTGAAGGCGATCGCCCCGGACGCGGTGGAGGCGACGGTGACGGCCCCGGCCCCGACGGTGAGCGGGTCGTTGTACGTCTGGGCGTTGGCGGTGACGTTGGCGTTGAGAACGGTCGTGCCGGGGGTGTCGGTGGTCAGGGCGCCGAGGGCCGCGGCCCCGCCGACGGCCCCCCCGAAGTTCGTCTGCCCGCCGGCGTTGACCACCAGCCCGTCGGTCCCGGCGGTGGCCGCGTTCACCGTCGCGGCGAACGACACCCCGCCGGCCGCCCCCGCCGACAGGGTGACGGTCGGGGCTCCGAGCACCACCGGCCCGCCGTAGGACTGGCCGGCCGCGGCCGTGGTCGTCACCCCGGCGTTCAGCCGGATCGAGGCCGAGGCGAGGGCGGCCGAGAACGACGCCGCCCGGACCGGGCCGTTGGCCGTGTCCACCGTGACCGTCTCGACCCCCGAAGTGGTCAGCGCGCCGGTCAGGATGACGGCCCCGTCGGCGTCGTCGTCGAACGTCACCGACTGGCCGGCGTTGACCCCGGTGTCGGACACGGCGATGGACGTGACGCCGGTGAACGGTGTGGCGGCCAGCCCGGTGCCGGTGACCTCGAAGGCGGCCCCGCCGGCGTCGGTCCCGACGACGCTGACCGTGTCGGCCGGGGCGTTCAGGGTGACGGTCAGGACGCCGGCCGAGAGGGTGGCGACGACCGCCGGGGTGGACCGGCTTTCGAGCGGCTCGACCGCCGGCCGCCAGCGGGCCGGTGCCGGCCGGCGGGGCGGGGCGGGAAAGAGCCGGGCCAGGGGGCGCGACCAACGGGAGGGCATGACCAAGTCCTTCGGTTGTCCGGTGACGCGGGCCCCGCCCGGGCGGGGCCGACAAACTGTAACCCGGCCGCCCGGCGACGCCGGCGGAAAACGGCCGGAACCCCGCCCGGCCGGTGCCGGCCGGCGGGGTCGCGTCGGGGCTGACGGAAGAACGACGAGGCACGGGCGGGGAAAGTTGGCCGGCCGTTACGGCCGGGGGGGCGGGTCGGCGTCCAGTGCCCGCATCTCCCGGTCCAAACAGTCCGGGCAGATGCCGTGGGTGAACCGGATGCCCGAGTGGTTCACGAGGTACGAGTCGACCTGCTGCCAGTAGTTGGCGTCGTCGCGGATTTTCTTGCAGTACGCGCAGATCGGCAAAAGCGCCTGGAGTTGCTTGACCTGGGCGAGTGCCTCCTCCAGCTCCCGCACCCGGGCGGCCAGGGCGGCCTGCAGCTCGACCACCTTCCGGGCCACCCCGAGTCGGGCCTGCAACTCGTCCACGTCGAACGGCTTGGTGACGTAGTCGTTGGCCCCGGCCTGGAGCCCGGCGATCACGTCCTTCTTGGCGTCGTTGGCGGTCA